>JBGCDW010000114.1:0-4272 GCA_045105775.1 Aureispira sp. | reverse complement strand
AATAACAACAGCTTCAAGCAACTGCCCTCCACCTTAAAGGGATTAAAAAACTTACAGTATCTAGATATACAAGGGAATAAGTTTTTATTGCCCTCTGAAGAAATGCCCTATAAAGATTTAGGGTTTAAGATTCAGTATTAGGGGATGTAGTAATTGAATGTGTAAAAATGTGTGAAATTTATATTGTGATTATACATGTGTTTTAGAAATTTAAGTTAAAATATTGCTTGATAAAATAGTAGAAATAGTTACCTTTATAGGTTGAAGTTTGTATTTTAAAATATAGAATTGTATTAGTACGAAAATGTAATGACAGGACAGGATGCAATAACGCTAATTGGTTTAGACAGAGCAAAATCCGTAAACAATCAAACTCTACTAGAAAGTGAATCTGCTGTTTTAAATGAAGTTAATGAGAAATCGTTTAACATTGACTCGGTCTATTTTAATACCGATCAAAACGGAAATAGTACTCCTGCTGTATTTTTGAAAAAGGTAGAATCGTTTGATGAAAATACATTAGAAATTATTGCAGAAGTTCATAGGAAAACGTGGAATTATAAAAAAGTGTTGTTTCTCTATGTGTACTCGGATACTGAAATTCGTATATACAATTGTTCTGAAAAACCACTAATCAAGAATACAGAAGATACTGACTTAGAAAAAGAACTCCAAAAAGTAGAAATAAAAACGTATCAATTTTCAGACACAACGCAGCTAGAGGAATTAAATAATCTCTTCTCAAGGGTAGCTATTGATACAGGAATTGTTTGGACATTAGAAGAAGCACAGTTTATTAGGAACAAAATAAAACTTCAACATAGAGTTGATAAATATCTTGTTTCAAGCTTGGTCAATACTGCTAATCAACTTGAAAGAAAAGGTTTAAATATTGATTTTATTCATAAAATCATACTTCGATCCTTATTTCTACTCTATCTTGAAGACAGAAAGGCTACAGACGAACGATTGTATAATCGAATCAAAAGAGGAGCAAAATCTTACTTTGATATTTTAAATGACCCCGAAGCTACTTACCGGTTGTACAAACGATTGGAAGATGACTTTAATGGAAATGTTTTTACAGTAGAAGAAGAAGAAGAGCAAGTAACAGTCGATCAACTTCAATTGATAAAAAAATGTTTCATTAATGGTAATGACAATACATCACAAATTTCACTTTTTGAAAATTGGCGTTTATTTGATTTTAGCATCATTCAAATTGAGTTGTTAAGTGAGATTTACGAAAGTTTTCTGTTCAAAACTCATCCTACACTTAAAAGGAAAACAGGAACATATTACACCCCTCCTGCATTGGTGGAATTTATCTTGAATGAAAAATTGCCCATCAACAAAACAGAAAAAAACTATACAATCAAAATTTTAGATCCAAGTTGTGGTTCAGGAATTTTTTTGGTAGAAAGTTTCAAACGCTTGGTAAAGCGTTATGAAAATCACCATAATAAGAAACTGACCGATTTTGATGTACTAAAAAAGCTATTAATAGATAATATATTTGGTTTTGAACTACACCCACAAGCGATAAAAGTAGCAGCTTTTAGTTTATATCTAGCTTTAGTTGATAATTTAGATCCAAAAACTTTATGGCAAAAGAAAAAACACCAACTGCCTAATCTTATCAATAATCCGAACGATAAAGCACTAAAAAAACAGGGAAACAACTTGTTTTGTAGGGACACTATTTTGCACGACGATAAAATAGATGCGAATAAATATGATTTAGTTATTGGGAATCCGCCTTTTGGAACTAAAAATTTGTCAGAATCTATACGCAATTATTGTACAAAAAAAGGTTTTGCAAAAGAAATGGTTTTACCATTTTTGCACAAAGCCACTACACTTGCACCCAATGGTGAAATCGCGCTAATATTCAACACCAAAGTTTTAACCAATACAGGTGGAACTTACCAGCAATTTAGAAAATGGCTTTTCAATGAATGTTATGTGGAGAAGATTTTTAACTTTTCCATTCTTCGTAATGCGCGTGAAAATTTTGGGGGTCAATTATTTAGTGATGCAACAGGGCCTATTAGTATTGTTTATTATCAGAAAGAATGCCCCAAAGAGCCAACTGACCAAATTGCTTACTATGCTCCCAAAACATTTGTGAAATCAAATATCATTGATGGATTGAGCATTGATTTTACAGATTTTAAATACTTGCCAAGAGAGGAATGTCAGAAACCAGATACCAAAATCTGGAAAGTGGCAATGTGGGGGGGGATGAGTGATTGGGTGCTATTACAAAAGTTGAAACGTTTAACGCCTTCAATCAAAGATTTTTTCACAGAAAAGGATATAGAATATGGGGTTGGTTTTGAGCTTAGTAACCCAAGTAATAAGCCTAACAAAGTCATTAAAACGCTACCAATTCATACACCTAGGAATATTTCAAGATATTATACTCCAAAGCCAAGCAAAAGAATTGATGCAGATAAATTCAGAAGACTAGGAAAAGAGGAAGCGTACCAAACTACCCACATTTTATTTAATGAAGGGGTGAAAGTTAATGGAAATAATCTTTCCTTACTAGCTTCATTTGTTGATTATAAGAGTGCATACACCAAAGGTATTGTTGGTATTTATTCAAAGAATAATGATGAACCCTTATTAAAGCTATTAACTGTTTACCTCAATTCAGATTTTATAAGATACTTTGCTTTTTTAACAACATCTAGCTGGGGAATTGAAAGGGATGTGGTTAAGCATAAAGAACTATTCGATGCGCCTTATTTGCTCAAAAAATTAGACCCACAACAAGTAAATGATATTATTATATTATTTGATAATCTTATTTATGATAAAAATTTACATATACTTAATGAGTCAGTAGAGGATAGCCTTAATGAGATAATCTTTAGTAATCTTTCTAGTAAGGAAAGGTACGCTGTTGAAAATTTATTAGATAACATTGAATTATTCCACAAAAAAGAAAAATCAATTGCACTATATCCAGTATTAGAGAATCATATAAAAGAATATAGCGAAATTATAAGCAAAGAACTGAACGACTTTATTGGTGGGCAGGATGTATTTGTCAATGCTACCGTTTACAACATCAACAGATTTTCGCCATTGATGATGATAAAACTTTCTCACAAGAATGAGAAAAAAAACATTGCTGCTTCTAATGAGCACATTGACCAAGAACTGAAGAAACTTGATCAGCACTTATGGGAAAAACAAGCCAGCAGTATTTATTTCAGAAAAAAGCTTAACTATAAAACAGGTGAGGATATTTATATTATTCGGCCAAATCAGCGTAGGTTTTGGTCAAAATCTATGGCAGTAGAGGATGCCTCTGAGTTAATTCTTGAAATCTTAAATGGTGATGATAATGAATTATAGGGGGAAATATTTAAAGGCTCTTGAAAAAGATTGTACGGAACTCATTGTTGATGCGTATCATACTGCCATTATATATAAAAAATATAATATTGATTGGTGTGAGAATGATTTTTCTGAGCTATTAGCAGGCTATGTCAATGAAAATCCTTGCTCTTTAGACAAAGGAATCACTTGTAAGACTGAACAGAAAATCTCATCTAGTTTTAGAAACCAATCCAAAGGATTTGCTGATAAATTACCAAGAATTGACTTTGTGTATTCCCAAATCTGGGGAAAACAAAGGTTTTATTGTTATATGGAAGCTAAAAGGTTGAAGCAAAACGACAATAAATTGAAGAAACGTTATATAAAAGAAGGCATTGACAGTTACATTTCTAAAAAATATCCTATGGGGTTAATGCTTGGTTATTTAGTTGAAGGTCAGGTTAATATAACTGTAAATGGCATTAATGCCTTGTTAAAAAAAGATAATAGAAAGAAAGAAGTATTGAAGCATAAGCAGCAAGAGTTATTAACAACATACTACGAATCCAATCACTCTCAGATAGGTGTACTCAAGCACTTGATATTTGATTTTACGTAATTTTGAAACTAGTTTTAAAATTACGTAAATAGAAATACCTCACTTTAACACAATGCACTAAAAATCAACTTCTTAAAAACAAAATCCCACCATCGTACCTTCAAATCCCAAAATAAAAACGTAACTTGTGCCTCCCAATAACACCAATCTATCTCCAAACTACAGATTGGTAGAACTATGGAATAGACCTCAATTAGCAAATAAACGACCCGAATTAATTGCTTTTTCTTTGTTATAAAAACAAAGATTTAAAACACGTTATGATGCTATTGAAGATTACCAAAGTTATGATTTTTGGGCTTTCAGTTGCCTTTTGGCTG
>JBGCDW010000113.1:0-11258 GCA_045105775.1 Aureispira sp. | reverse complement strand
TGGAATGACTTCTGCTCTTGGTATTTGGAGTTGATTAAACCAGGTTACCAGCAGCCTATTGATAGGGCGACTTTAGAGCAGGCTATTGATTTCTTTGAAAAAATCATGACTTTGCTGCATCCGTTTATGCCCTTTGTTACCGAAGAAATTTGGTCGCATTTGCGTGCCAATAGAGCCGAAGGGGATGATTGTGTGGTCAGTAAATGGCCTACGGCTGGTGCTTTTGATGAGGCATTTTTATACAACATCAGCATTGTGAAGGACTTGGTTGGTTCGGTTCGCGATCTTAGAAATAAAAACCAATTGCCTCAAAAATCCTTGTTGCCTTTGTTGGTTCAGGACAATGAAGCAGGACAACAATTCTTGGCAGAAGCGGGCTTGACAGAAAGCATTGAAAAAATAGCGTATCTAAGTGGCCTCAACTTCACCAAAGAGGACGAGCACGAAGGAGCTGGATTTATAGCTGGTACTTCTCAATATTATCTATTGTTTGAGAAAAAAGTAGATGTAGCGGCCGAGCGCGAAAAACTAGAAACAGAGTTGAAGCAAAAACTGGGCTTTGTAAAAGGGATTGAGAAAAAACTGGGCAATGAACGATTTGTCAACAATGCTCCTGCGGCTGTTGTGGAAAAAGAACGCAAAAAACTAGCGGATGGACAAGCGCGTATTGTGTTGCTGGAGGAGAGTTTGAAGAAGTTGAATTAAGGGGCAGGGGAATAGTCAGTACCTTGATTGGTGTGATTGCGTTGATTTTTTGATTTCCCTTTGTTGATGCACATTAGTGGTAGCTGGTTCGTTGTTAAAGAGAAAGGGCTGCTGGTGAATATATTTGCTTATAATAGTGAAAATCAACAGGGTATTTTTTATTCATATAGCTTTTGAAATGCTCTAAAATATAGGGAGACTGCCTTTGGGTGGTCTCCTTTTTTTGTGATGTATTTTAAGTAGTCTTAAAAAACCCAATCCTCCCATTCCTACTCCAAGGACTTTAAATATTCTTCGGCACTCATAATAGGGATTTCGGAATGGGTAAAATCTTTAGGATTCCGCGTAATGATAACTTTTGCAGCATTGTTTAGAGCAGAATAATATTGAAAAGCATCTTCAAGATCTGTAAAGGAGGAAACAAGAGCTAGGTCAATTTCTTTTTCGCCACTAGAACAAATGGTACAAATTGTTCGTATGGCAGCCAGTGTTTGCTTTGCTTTTTCTTTGCCAATCTGCTTGCGAAGAATATATTGGGTATTGACAAAACTAATCGTACTCACTAATAGCTCAATTTCCGCTCTTTCTCCCTTTAAGAATAATTCTTTTGCATACTTAAAAAAAGGTGCTCGATTACCTAACCAATCGAGTATGATATTGGTATCTACAAAAACTTTTTCCAAGCCTATTTATATTTTTCAGTCAAATAATCGGTATAGTTATCCTTCAAATCATCCTCTGTATCTAAACTAATGATTCCACTCAACTCATGTACAATACTTACTTTGGTAGAAGAGGCTGTTTGCTGCTCTGTGGTGAGCTTTTGTAGGTAATTTTCAATCAGAAAGGATAGACTTATATTATGCTCTTTGGCATATATTTTCGCTTGTTGAATAATGTCTTTGTTTAGACTTAAGGTTAGCTTTGTATTCATTTTGATGCTTTACGTACAAAATTATTTTTATTACACGTATAACGACGATTAACTTGGCTTTGTTTCGTTTTTTGTGGATTTTTTGGGCTGAGAGGAATACGAACAGTATGCAGAATGCCTTTTTTGCAGGAAACAATTGCGCCCTACAAAAAAGACTAAATTGCTAAAATTTTACTTTTATCCCATACTAAAAATTGATTTTATCGGACATAGTTATTTTTAACATTTTTCATAATATAACTATTTAAACCATAGCCGTTTTGGGCTAATTCTTTCATAATTTCAACATTTTGACTTCCAGCACTAGTATAACTATATGTATAAATTTTACCATTTGAAAATTGAACTGAAATATAATCCGTTCCTATTTCATAAGCAGATATTCCACTTTTTCCATTTCTATTTAAATATATTTGCATTTTAAGTAATTTACTTTTAAATAATTTACAATGTAACATAAAATTAAAACAATAAAAAATAACAACTAATAAATGTATACTATGACCTTAATTCCTATCAATATTTCCCCCAAAACCATCAAATTTTCCGTATCTTAAAACCATGAATGTTTGGATTGCATACAACGACTTACCACAAGAACAATTGACTTTGACCACTCCCCCCTTTGCTAGTGGAGGAGAAGGCAGCCTGCACCATATTGAAACTGAAGGGTATGAGGGCTTAGTAGCCAAGATTTACCACCCACAAAAGCGTACCTTGTTGCGCCAACACAAAATTGGTTATTTGCAAGAACATCCCCCCAAGGAATTGGTCAAGGAAGCAGGCATTACCTTGGTTTGGCCCCAACAATTGTTGATTAATGAGCAAAATGAATTCATTGGCTTTTTGATGCCTTTTGTGGAGGGGGAAAAATTGGAAATTTTGTCGCTGCCCAAGCTGGGCAAACGCTATAGAACGGCGTGGCAGGAGTATGATTTTGCAGTAGATGTACGTCGGCACAATCGGATGTCGATGTGCTACAAAATAGCCCGCGCCATTGAGCAATTGCACCATACCGAGCGTTATGTGGTCATTGATATGAAGCCTGACAACATTGTGATACAGCCCAATGGCAGTGTGGCTTTGGTGGATTTGGACTCTATTGAGGTGGTAGAAAACGGCGAAACCTTGTACGATGCGCCTGTAGCAACGCCAGAGTATACGCCCCCCGATAGTTACTGGAAGAATCCAGAAGTAGATCCCACGCAAGAAGAGCCTTGGGATCGTTTTGGCTTGGCGGTTATTTTTTATAAACTGTTGTTGGGGATTCATCCTTTTGCCGCCTCTACCAAGGGGATTCATGCAGAGGCGACCAGCTTGTCTGAGAAAATTGAACAGGGCTTGTTTGTACACAATCCTGCTGTACATCAATATTTGGAAGTAATTCCAGCACAGCACGAGGAATACCAGCGTTTGCCGTTGGCGATACAGCAATTGTTTGAACGTTGTTTTATTGAGGGGCATACCCAACCTTTTGCACGCCCAAGTGCCACCGAGTGGGCGCGTGCTTTGGAGGAGTTTAACAACAGTTTGAACTTGGACAATGAGCGGTTGAAAATTCCTGATTTTGCCTTGCAGCAATTGCCCAATCGATTACAATTGCAGCAATTGCTACAGGTACCGACGGTTTCTAACATCACACAGGAGAGTCAGGTAAAAGTGAATTTGCCTGTAGAAAGGAAGGAATTGGAACAAGAACATTTGCCTAGTGATTTGCAAGATTTGGATCAGTTGCGTTCGCAGCGTTTTTTCAATTTTATGGTTTTGTTGCTGATTATGGTAGTGGCGGCGGCGGTTTCTATTGCCTTGCCTTGGCAAGCGGCGGCGGTGGGAGGCGTACTTTTGTATTTGTTGTTTAATTATGGCACGTTTAAGACACGCAAATCGGCCGAGCGCAAACAAACGGTCAAGGCGTTGTTATCACAACAAAAAATCCATTTTCAAGAATTGTTGTTCAAAGCACAGGCTTATGAAGAACGCCTTATCAATGTAGTTGACATCCTAAAGAAAAATATCAAGCAAGCTCAAGAACTTGCCTTGGAGCATTTGCTGGACGACAGAAGTATGTTGCAAGAAAAACTAGACAGTTTTCAGCAATTTATCAAGGAGCAAAAACGAAAATTGCGCCTTTTGCAACGCGAACAAAAACAGAAATACCAACACATCAAAACCTATTACCAACAGCAAGTAAAAGAAAAAACGACATTAGCAGACCTGAACCTCCCTACTATTCGTCAACAAATTCTTTGGTTGCAGCGCCAAAAACGCTTGGGGCAATTATCGCCAGAGGCGTTGCAGCATTATGATACCAATCTCGAAGCCTTGGAGTTGTTACAAACCCAAGAGCAAGTAGAACGTGCCGACACACAATATACGTATCACGAAAAGATAGAGGATTTGCTGTACCTGTGCCACGAACGCCACAAAAATTTAGTGGAAGATGTAGAGTTATACCATCAAAAAATCACTCCTGAAAAAGCGGTAAAAGTCAAAAAAATATTACAAGAGCAGCGTCAACGTTTGCAAGAAGTAGAACGGGTACAGTATGATTTGGATCGTTTGGAGCGTCCACTAGAGGAGCAAATAGAAATGTATCGCCGCGCTCAAAAAACGGCTGCCTTATACGACAAGATTAATTATGGCCGTCATTTGTTGGAAATGGCGGGCTTGGCTAAACCGTTGTAATGGGTAGGGGCGTAAGGGCGTATGCGTTGGTGGGGCGTATGCCGTAAGGGCGTATTGCGTTGGTGGGTAGGGGCGTATGCAATAATGGGTAGGGGCGTATGCAATAATAGGTAGGGGCGTATGCAATAATGGGTAGGGGCGTATGCAATACGCCCCTACCCACCATCTATCAATAATAATTGCTTTCCTGTCCATTCAAAAATTTGAATATTCTGTTGGGTATAAATCGCTTGGCGTTCTTGGTTATAATAACCTTTTTCGCGGTGTAATTCTATGATGTTACTGCCTGTTTGATGTTCTTGGGGGTATTGGTAATAAGCATTGGAAAAATGGTTGTCACCAAATCCTTGGCTCAAGATAGCGAGTTTTGTCCAATTTTGGCCATTCCATAGCAAGGTAGCTGTTGCTGCTACGCCTCCACAATAGCCATCACTAAATGCAATTTCAACAATTTCTTGGATTCCTGCTAATCCTTGATTGCCTCTAAGTTGAAGATTGGTTAGGGTGTATAAGGTGCCTATAGCAGCTAGGTGTATGCTGTCTATCCATTCCCCTTGCCTATATGCCACTACTACCAATTCCAATTGAGGCTCTTGATAAGTACCTCGTTCTACCATTCTTATTTGTTTCAATCCATATAGAATGGTCAATCCTGTGGTGACATTTTGTTGTTTGGCTACAGCCAAATCTCCCCCCCATACAAATATTTCTTGGCCTTGGTAAGCGGCTCGATACCAATTGGTAAAAAAGCCTTGTCGTTTTTCGGCTTCGTCCAGACGCTCTACAATGGTTAGGGCAGTGCCTACAGGTAGTGTTGCATAGAGTAGAGCCTGTGTATCGGGTCCCCAATACACCTTTGTTTCTTGGTATAAAGTCCAAGCCACTTCCCCTTCTACATGTTTACGATATGGACTGTCTGCGGTATAATCTACCTGTCCTATGCCCAAGAATGGCACAAAAATTAACAACAATAAAAATAAAAAGTGCATGGTATGAGTTAAATGAAAAAGCATAGCACTTCTAAGGCAAAAAGTAGTCCTTTTTTTAGAAACTACGATCCCTCTTTCACTTCTGACATATACACCTCATTATTGCCGTGGTGTACTCCCTTAAAATTGGGATCTGCCAAATAACGTTTTAGAGCAAAATGATTGGAATAAAAAGCCAAATCTTTCCAAGGAATTTCATCCACATCAAACAAACGCACCTCTGTCGTTTCGTCTGCTGCCGCAAAATTCGGTTCATCCAACTTGGCTAGAAACAAAAAATAAACCTGATTGACGTGGTTGATATTGTATACAGTATGCAAGCGTTCAATGATAACCTTGGCCCGCATTTCTTCCCAGACCTCTCGTGTAGCCCCTTGCATTACCGTTTCGCCATTTTCCATAAAACCCGCAGGCAAATTCCATTTGCCCCGTCTAGGTTCAATGTCGCGTTTGCCTAGCAAAACTTTCTGTTCATGAAAAACCAAACAGCCACAAACAATCTTAGGATTCTGATAATGAATCGTCTCACAGTTAGAACAAATAAAACGAGCGCGTGTATCGCCAGCAGGAATTTTATACAAAAGTGGCCCATGACCACATTGACTACAAAAGTTCATATAATGAAGGTTGTCTACAAAAGATAAAATGAAGTTGTTTAAGAATAGCCTAATGTCGCTAATGAACCGAACGAAGTGAGCTCACAAGCTCGGTTAGAATCAAATTATCACTCATTATACTTACGTGAGCTAGTGCGCGTTGCTTATGAGCTCGGCAGAGCCTCGGTTCGCAGGCTCGGTTCAACGCTATTCCATTTTTAAACAACTTCGATAACAACGTTATGAAAGATACAACATTTAGACAAGATAGTTGCTGCTTTATCTTTTAATCCCATTAACAACAGACAACAACTACCATAAGTGAGGTTCGATTCCCCTATGAACTTGCGACAAAGTAAGACTCTTGTAAAAAATTATTCTTATAGTCTAAAAATATTTTTAGACAAGCCTAAAAATTAATTTAGATTGTACTACATTTGTACTACAACTTCAACATACAGCGTTGACCAACGCCTTTAATAAAGAATTAATAATGAAATACATTTTACTTTTTCTACTTTCTTGGAACACCTTTATAGTTATAGGGCAGCCAACGGGGAGCATCGAAGGAAGATTATTAAACTCTGACTATGAAGCTGTTTTGGCAGCCAATATTTCTTTGTGGATTAACGACAGTTTAACCCATCATTTTACAACTAGTGACTATGATGGTTATTTTAATCTTAGCAATGTATCTTATGGAACTTATGACATGCGTATTTCTTATGTGGGAAGCAGCGCTGTGCAAGAAACAGTTGTATTGAAAGAGACACAACTTGATTTGGGGTTGATTCACTTAGCGACTGCGACAGCCGTTAAAGAAGAAATTGTGGTGAATAGCAATGGGCAGAAGCCCCCAAATTCGACTTGCTGTGCCCCCAATATAATAGCCCCCACTGTTGCCACAAAATTTATAATTGATCCTGAGGTTCTTAATAAAATCACCTCCCCTACCAACTTAGTAGAAGCCCTAACCTTGGTTAGTGGTGTGCAAGAAGAAGTAGCCTGTGGCGTTTGTTTTACCAATACTATTAGTATTAATGGACTGCCAGGGCAGTATACAGCCGTGTTGATTGATGGCACGCCTATGTATGGCAATTTAGCCTCCGTGTATGGGCTTAATGGATTGCCTACCACTATGATTGATCGAATAGAAATTACCAAAGGTCCAAGCTCTACTGTTTTTGGTTCCGAGGCAGTGGCTGGTGTTATTAATATTATTACTAAAAATCCGCGTCAAGAACCACTTATTTCTCTAGATGTACGAGGTACGAGCCACTTCGAGAGCTTTAATAACCTATCGATTGCACAAACTTGGGGCAATTGGAGCAGTATGATTGGTATAAGCCATGCCTATGTAGGAACCAACCATGACGATAATGGAGATGGTTTTGGCGATTTAATTAACCTAGATAGAGTTTCTGCATTTGCAAAAATCACCCTAAAACGCCCCAAAAATCGCCGTTTTTCCCTTTTTGCACGGTATTATTACGAAGATAGAAGAAATGGGGTAACGGAATTTGTTCAAGATAGAAACTACTTACAACTTAGAGGCGATGACCAAATTTATGGCGAGAGTATTTTTACCCAACGTTGGGAAGTGCTGGGTACTTATGATTTGCCTACCGAGGAATACATCAAACTAGATTATTCTTTTTCTGGGCATTATCAAGATAGTTATTATGGTTCTGATTATTATGTGGCGACCCAATATGTAGGCTTTACGAACTTCAATTGGAACAAATACTACAAAGGGCATGGGATCACAGCAGGTTTAACCTTTCGTTATCAATACTATGACGATAATACCATTGCTACTCAAGACAGTTTGCTACAAACGGTGGGCGATCATCAATTTATTCCTGGAATTTATGTGCAAGATGCTTGGGATCTTTCCAATAAAGTGGCCTTGTTGTATGGTTGTCGTTTAGATTACTACCAAAATCATGGATTTATTCCAGCTCCTCGTTTCAACATCAAATACCAACCCAGCACTTGGACAACCTTTCGTTTGAATGCAGGAACAGGGTTTAGGATTGTCAATTTATTTACCGAAGATCATGCCTTTGTTACGGGCAATCGTCAAGTGGAGATTGCAGAAGCCTTGCAACCCGAACGTTCTTACAACGCCTCGCTCAATTTTAATCATGTATTTGCATGGGGCAAGGGACAAGGAAATTTTAATATAGATGCCTTTTACACCTATTTTAGCAATGCCATTTTTCCTGACTATAGTGATGCCAATAAAATTATTTATAAGAACCTAGAAGGCTATGCCCAAACGCGTGGTTTTAGTGCCAGTTACTATCACCAAATGGATTTTCCACTCAGTTGGAGCCTTTCGGCCAATGTACAATGGGCTACCCAAACCAATAAAGGCGAACAAAACCAATGGGAAACCACACCTTTGGAATACGCTCCTTTGTATAGCGGCAACTGGATGATACAATACAACCATCGTCCGTGGAAACTAAACATCGCCTACTCTGGTACCCTAACAGGCTCTATGGCACTGCCCGAAGTATTTGATGTAGATGCCCAAGGCAATGTTTCTACGGTTGCAAGATCAACCACTTCTCAGCCTTTTGCCATGCACAATCTGCAATTGACCAAGGATTTTTCTCCGTTGCAATTGCAGATTTATGCAGGCATACAAAATTTATTGGATTACCGCCAGCCCATTTCTCCATTAGTAGGCTACAACGATCCCAATACTGCAGCAGGTTTTAGTGCTTATTTTGATACCGCCTATGCGTACTCTCCTATTCATGGACGTGAATTTTACTTGGGTGTGCGTTGGAAATTTTCAGGCAAAGCCACTTCTAAGCAATAGTTTACCCACCAATATCCAGCAACAGCAGCAAGGTTTCTTCCGAAAGCCCTGTAATGGCAATAATTTGCTCTAGCGATAGTCCTTCATGGTACAAGTGAAGGGCTATCTCTTCTCTATCCTCATGGTAACTCGCCTCTAAGGCATGTTGAGCATCTTTGACCGATTGATACGCCAACATTTCTGCATTTTGAATAGTGAGCGTGGGCTTATCTTCCAAGGAATATTCTTCACCCAAAGCACCTGATTGCATAAGACTGTAGTATCCTTCCTCTTTGAGCAACAAATGATCTAAAAGTGGCAATTGAATAAGATAGCCCACCTGCAATAATTGACGAATATAAATCAATTCTTGTTCTCCAAATGTCAAATTTTGATCGTAGGAACGTTGACACAACAATACAGAGCTGGCTCTTTTTTGCAACGCCACCTGAAAAACCTCTGTAGCAGATAAGTTTTCCAAATGTTTGGCATTCAAAAACTCCATTAATATCAATTGTTGATGCTCACTTAGTCCTATTGCCCAAAAATAGCTTTCTCCTTCGGCTGGAATATCTCCTTTTAATAAAATTTCTTGAACAATATCATACAAGTCTTTCAATAACAAAGAGTTATCTTGATTTTTTTTTGGTTGCTCGCTTTTCATATAGATGTTTTAATACTTTATTTCATTTTAATCATTTATTGCAATGCTACAAAATTTAAAGTAAAAAAACAAGTGTAATTTTATTTTTACACCTACACTATCTATCAAAAAACAACCATTTCTTCAAAAAATATTTCTAATTTCAAAAAAGATAGGATTTACATCATCTTTTTTCTAAAAAACAAACCTGTTTCATCCACTGCATATAAATAGTTTTGGTGTACCATTCCCACTAGCAGATCCTTGGAGTGTGTCCACAACAATTGTTTGGTTTGAGTGGCATGGTTGATACTATAAAAATTACGTCCTGCTAGTACATAAATTTCTTCTGCGGATTTATTCCAAATATGATAAACGTTAGACCCAAAGGGTATACGTTGATACTGGTATTTATCGTTTATGTAACTACAAAAAGTAGTTTTCTTATCATAGATATATACGCCATTCTGATACGGATAAAATACGGGGGGAGTAAAAACATAACGCTCTTCTTGATTTTGCAAGGGTATATGAAACGTATCTACCACCTCTAATGTGTTCTTATTAAGCACAGCTATAGGTCTATAATCTAAATTATACAACCTGTTTGTTGTTAGATAAGTAATAGAATCATTACGATCATAGGCATAATCATAAATAGTAGATAGAAATAAAGTGTCTTCCAACTGACTAATGAGCTGCTTGTCTTGTTTATAAATTAGCCAATAAAAGGTAGCTTTTTCTTTCTTTTCAACCCTTGTTTTGAGCCATATCCAAGAATTTTGAAGGTTCAAAGGCCCTAACCTAGCATAATCATTTCTTGCCATGACCTGCCCTGTAGAAGGAGTCAACAATAAATGTTGCTCTGCTCTTAAATGAAAATAAGTTTGCACAAAACCCATTCTATAATTATCCATTACTGTCCCTAGTAGCTGTTGCCAGAGCACTGTTCCACGACCATCCCAAGCACTAACTCCTTGAACAGACAAGGCATTTTCGCCTGATCCAAACGTATCTTGTGCTACTATAAAACTACTATCTGCATACAGTAAAGAACTATAGGCAATACTATCTATTAACTCCACAGTAGCACCCAACCTGTAATGATAAGCTCGCTTAAACTGCTGTAAAAGCCATAATTCATCTGCGCCATTTTGCACTATTCTAATATCTATTGGGTCCTCTAAATTTTCAATAGGCTCTATTGTTGTTGGTGGTGTACATCCTATCAGTAAGCACAACCACCCAATTAACAACCATCTCATCTTCATAAAGATATTTTTAACAAAAAAGCTACCTGTTGAAATAAACAGGTAGCTTTTTAAAATAATATATATATATAAATTAAGCAGACACAACGCCTCTATTCTTTCCATTTACAGGCTCATCCTTTAGATAATCCCCTGCAAAGTTTCTTGTACTTCGTGACAGCGTAAGCTCATAAACCTTAGCAGACCCTGCAGTATCAAATTCTAAATAAAAACTAGTAAGATCTACTATTTTTTTATCTAAAATGCTTTTTAGTTGTTTAGGATGAACCTCGACAAAAGCCTTTGATACGGTTATGTTATCAAAGGTAAAATTGTGTGTCGTTGTCTTTCCCCCCATAAACGAAGAAGAAGACATAGGATATTTATCTTTGAGGTCTTTGATAGCACCACTTTGAGCACTAAATTTTTGGTTTCTATGCCCATGCTGATCTCTTAAAAAAGTATTAAATATTTTTTTGTTATCTATGTTTAAACTAAACCTCTAAGTTACTATACACTTTAGCAAAAGTTCATTGAAAAATCAGGAATTGTACGAAATCTCACAGTATGTTTAGGTCTACCAAAACTTGAACATAGAAATGAGACGACAAGTACAACTCCCGACAGCAGATAAAATTACATCA
>JBGCDW010000112.1:0-3537 GCA_045105775.1 Aureispira sp. | reverse complement strand
TTTTCATCAATCAAGGCAAAAATTTAGTTCATAGCAGTGCTATGGAATCAATTTTTAACGATGAGTGAGGGAACCCCGAAGGGCTCACGAAGTAAAAAGATGCTTTTTTCGCTACGAATTTAGTCGTGATAATGTCTAATGATAACATTCATTTATTTTGATGGTTCAATTCTTATACCAAGCTCACTGAAACTATTGGATCAACAATCAAAGTCGAAAAGAGTAACACAAAAATAACATTTTAACAGCAAAACATTGCTTAAGTGCAATAAGGACACTGGCTCACAGCTAAGAATTTATCAAAACTGCCATAAGTAACCCTGTGACAAAATTAGTAATTAATAGTTATACGTGTAGAAGCAATCAATGGTCGTCTGTTCTAATTAAAAGTACAGTATTTGCTGTGATAGTTTGTAGATTTTTTACTTTTTTTATAAAAAAACTACTGCTAAAATCCAGTTTACTTTGGGTAGAATGGGAAGCAACTATTAATCATTTGGCTATTTACAAAAAACAAGATAAATCGTTTTTGTCCAAAATTGTTTCCTTACCTTTGTGTGGTTAATAAGTTATTTAAGAGAAGTTGTTTAAATTTAGCTTAATGTCGCTAATGAAAGCTAATTTTGCCCTACTCATCGTTGAAAATTGACCCCATAGCGCTGCTATGAGCTAAATTTTCGCCTTGATTACTTCGTGAGCTCGCAAGCTCGGTTAGAACCAAATTAGTACTCATTATCAACACAATTCCATTTTTAAACAACTTCAGAATTAGCCCCTACCCCACAGCAAAAAAAGTGTTGTCTTATGAACACCTTTTTATAACCTCTTTTGATCGAGTTTACCTTCATCCGCTCCAATAATTTGATGGAGTGTGTTTAAGGCACTCTATAAGTTTTGTATAACTATGAAAGTTTTTTGTACAATCATCGTTTTCTTATTTTTTATTTCTCCTGCTCTTTTTGCTCAATCTACGGGCAAGCTTATTGGAGTGGTTACAGATTCCTTGAGCAAAGAAGCACTGCTAGGAGTGCAAGTATACACCAAGGAAGCTAATAATAGTAGCAACTACATTGATGGCCAGTACGAATTGGTGTTGTCAGAAGGAAGCCACGAAATTCAGTTTAGTTATTTGGGCTATGCTACCCGTTCTTATACGGTCGAAATCAAAGCACAAGAAACCACTGTTTTGAATGTTGCATTGCCCGAAACCGCTACTATCTTACAAACCGCTACCGTTAGCACTAGCAAATTTACCAAATCACTTGGGGAGGCGACCGTCTCCTTGAGCATAGTGGCACCTAACTTAATTGAAAACACCAATGCTGTTGCTATAAATGAAGTGTTGGAAAAAGTTCCTGGTGTCAACAAAATGGGCGATCAAATAACCATCAGAGGCGGTGCTGGATTCTCACAAGGTACAGGAAGTAGAGTGTTGCTTTTATTAGATGATTTGCCTGTTTTGCAAGCAGATGCGGGGATACCTAATTGGGGCGATTTGCCTACCGAAAACATTGCACAAATAGAAGTCCTCAAAGGGGCTGCTTCGGCTCTCTATGGCTCTACCGCTATGAATGGGGTAATCAATATTCGCACGGCCTACCCCGACAAAAAACCGCTAACCAAAGTCAGTTTGTTTGGAACGCTCTATGGCGATCCTGTAGATGCCAGCAACAAATGGTGGACAGGCCAAAACATGCCTTACAAAGCAGGCTTGCAATTGGCACACCGTCAAAAATTCGGTAAATTTGATCTGGTTTTGGGTAGTAGTTTAACGCTTGACCAATCTTTTATGCGTAGTTATCGACAATTGGACAACGGAGATATTGATTCTTTGCCTGGTTATAATAATCGTGCCCGTTTTACCGTCAATACGCGTTACAGACACAGCGAAAAAATCATCTTCACCCTCAATACCAACTTCAACTTAGGTGCTCAAAACTCTTTCTTATTCCATAGTCGTGTCAATCAAGATTTGGGCTATTACGAAACAGATTTCGCCCCTGCTCCACGAGGAGAAAACTTGCGCTTAACCATTGATCCAGCGGTGACTATTTATGACAATGTTGGCAATCGCCACCGTGTTCAAGGGCGTATTTTTTATGTGGACAACAACAACGAAGCCCTGCAAAGTAATGAATCTACGACCCTGTTTGGAGAATACCAGTTTCAGCGTCGTATCGAAGAATGGGGAGGATTAGAACTTGCAGCAGGTATAGTAGCTACGACTGTATTTTCTAATGCCGAGGTGTATGGAGCTAATAATTATCGTCATAATAATTATGCGGCTTATCTTCAATTGGACAAAAAACTATTCAAACGCCTAAGTCTTTCGGTAGGGGCACGTTACGAAATCAACACTACGGCCTATCCCGATTCGATCAACTATGATGTTAGCATCAATGGAGTGGTACTTGGAACCGAGGCTTACGCGCTGAGAGATACCGTAGAACATCGCCCTGTTTTTCGTATTGGAGCAAGTTATGAGCTGACCAAAGCTACCTTTGTTAGAGCTTCTTGGGGACAAGGTTATCGCTTTCCAACCGTCTTAGAAAAATTTATTTCTACCCCTGCGGCGGGGATTACTATTGCGCCGAATCCTGAATTGGTTTCTGAAACGGGATGGAGTGCCGAAATTGGAATCAAACAAGGATTTAAAATTGGCAAATGGCAAGGTTTCTTGGATATTGCAGGTTTCTGGACAGAGTACAAGAATATGATGGAGTTTCAAGCTTCCAGAAAAATTAATGCTCAATACTTTAATTTACCTGTTGCCTTCCAAGTGCAAAACATTGGCGATACGCGTATTACAGGCTTGGATATAAGCTTAACAGGTTTGGGCAAAATTGGCCCTGTTGACCTCTCTGTACTAGCAGGTTATACCCTACTCAATCCTCAATATCAAAATTTTGAAGACAGTCTTACCCAAGCAGATATTGTCAACTACTCTACGGTAGATTACAATGTACTAAAATATAGAAATCGCCACACCATCAAAGGAGACATACAGGCCAACTACAAGGGAATTGCGCTCGGTTTTACGGTTCAATATCTTTCTAACATGGAAGCCATTGACCAATTCTTGAACGGTGTGGTAGGCAACAGCTCTAACCCTCCTACCAAGATTTATTACTTTAGAGAAAAATACAACCAAGGTTCCTTATTTGTCAATGCACGAGCAGCTTATCAAGCAACTAAATTTCTAAAGGTTTCTTTTTTGGTCAATAATTTACTCAATCAAGAATACTCCATACAACCTGGCCGAGTAGAAGCTCCTAGAAACTTCTCCTTACGCTTAGATCTTTCTTTTTAATTAAAATAAAGCTGTTAAGAACTAGTGGGCAATCTAAAACGTTTTTGGAAGTATTATTGGCAAGCAGAAACCAAACATACCGTTCGCGCGCCTTTTGTGTCTGAATTGATCGAACAAGTCATTGAAGATGATCGGCGTTATTATGATTTTGGAGCCTTACAACGTTTGAGAACCTTGTGTGAACAAAACCAAACCGTGCTATCTGTTCAAGATTTTGGGGCAGGTTC
>JBGCDW010000111.1:0-8189 GCA_045105775.1 Aureispira sp. | reverse complement strand
TACCATTACAGCCGCAACTCCAATAGTAATCACAGTAGATACGATTTACCCA
Organism: Aureispira sp.; assembly: GCA_045105775.1. Lineage (GTDB taxonomy): Bacteria > Bacteroidota > Bacteroidia > Chitinophagales > Saprospiraceae > Aureispira. Next base: position 8,137 of record JBGCDW010000111.1, on the reverse strand, counting down.
GAGGTGTTGAGTACGCAAGGGGGGATAGAAATAACAGCTACAGGTGGTTCAGGAGTAGGAAACTTGCGTTACACTTGGAACACAGGAGCCACAACCGACGATTTAACAGGTTTGGTGGCAGGAACGTATGATGTAACAGTAACCGATATAACTACTGGCTGTCAGCAAGTACTCACGGGTATTGTAGTCCCTTATCAGTTGCCAAACAGCATAGATCAATTGGATGATTTATCTAGCTTTGAGTTGTACCCCAATCCAACAACAGGTATGGTATGGGTAAATTTGAACTTGAGCAAGAGCAAAGCGGTACAGTTGAGTGTGACCAATATAGCAGGCCAACTGGTACAAGAGTTTGCCCCCAATGAGCAATTGGAGCAAAACTATACGATTGATTTAAGTCACTATCCATCAGGTGTATACCTAGCGCGCTTCATTATTGGCGATCAGGTCAAAACCGTGAAGATTATTGTAGAATAGCGGTAGTACCCTTTAGATTCAATGATTTTAAAAACCTTTCTCGTTTTATTTTTTCATATGAAAGAATAAAATTAGAAAGGTTTTTTAGTAGTACTTATTTGGTGATAAAATATTTTTTTAAGAAAATTTTAACACTCTATCGACACTAGCTTGTATATATTGTTTTATCTTAATGAATGAATTAATATAGGGCTATTAAATGCAATATAAAATAAACTATAAAATGTTCTAAGCCAGCCTTGAAGCTACGAGTATTTACAGAACGCTTCGGTTATTAGTACACCGTATTAAGTTTATGAAATTCAATTATTTTGTAATATTTTAATGAAAATTCAATGGGAAATAAGCTATTAGATTATTTTAATAAAGCCGATGAAATTGGAGGGTTACCCGCTAAAATTAGATTAGCAGCACTTTCAAAAAGCTCTTCTCTTCAGGCCAAAACGATGGAAGATTCTCTAGAAAATATTCAGAGTATGCAGAAAAGTTTTGAAGTACTGAGTCAAGAGTTTGATAAAAGGAATCCCGTAAAAGCGGCAAAGGCTATAGATTACACAGCTAGAGACACCATCAAAAGCTTGAGAGGTTATATCAAGGCATTTTCAGACGTTATTTTAGCACAATCAAAGCAAGATACCTTAGAATTAGCTTCCCAACAAATCACAACTGTAATTGCAGAAAGTATATATGTCAATCGTGCAAGCGTTTGGTTTTATAATGAAGATGAATCAGGAATGGTTTGCATTAATTTATATGAACGAAATAGAGAATTACATTCACAAGGAGCTATCTTGCGTAAGAGTGATTATCCAGAATATTTTAAAACACTCGCTACAAACAGAACGTTGGTAGCAGACGATGTTCGTATACACCCTGGAACTATTGAACTGGTAGAATCGTATATGATACCCCACGGCATTACCTCTATGCTAGATGTTCCTATTTTTGCCAATGGAAAAATGGTAGGGTTGATTTGTCATGAACACACTGGCCCTAAGCGCAATTGGACGAGTGATGAAGAAAATTTTGCTTATTTGATGGGTAATATTCTCAGTAACAGTTTTAAAAACAGGTAACCTAATCATCATCTTGTTGTCGTTTCTAGTCCTATTTACTCAAAATTAAAAAAAAGAGTTGCCTTTTGGGCAACTCTTTTTTTTAGTGTTTTTTCTCCCCCCCCCAAATAAATGGCTTACCCTAGTGTTTTTAAACCACTTCAGTGTGTAAATACTCCAAAAAATATTTTTCATAGTCTAATATGAGGTGTTATTTTTTGCCAAAAATATTTTACCAGTGCTAATTCATGTATATTGTTTTATATTTATAGAGAGATTAAATTAATTTTATTAGGTTGTGATTTATTTGTTAAATTTAAATAAAAATAGAAATGGGCGATAAACTATTAGATTATTTTAGGAAAGCGGATCAGATTGGAGGATTACCTGCTAAGATTAGATTAGCAGCACTGTCTAAAAGTTCTTCAATTCAGGCTAAAAGCATGGAAGACTCTTTAGAAAATCTTCAAAAGATACAAAAGTACTTTGAAATCGTAAGTCAAGAGTTTGGTAAAAGTAAAGAGGAGAAATTAGAGAAAACTGTGGAATACACGGCCTTAGATACTGTAAAAATATTACGAGGTTATATCCAAGCTTTTTCAGATGTAATTTTGGCACAATTGGAGAGTGATTCATTAGAATTAGCTGCTCAACAAATCACTACTGTATTGGCAGAAACACTACAAGTAAGTCGTGCGAGTATTTGGTTGTACAACGATGATGCTTCAGGAATTGAGTGCATGAATTTGTATGAAAAAGATAAAGAATTGCATTCCCAAGGATTTGCCTTATTGCAAAAAGATTTTCCCAATTATTTCAAAACTATATCTAATAATCTAACACTAGCAGCAGAAGATGCACACACTCATTTTGGAACCGCTGAATTTTCAGAATCCTACCTCAAACCTAACGGGATCAACTCTATGCTAGATGTGCCTATTTTTGTAGACAGTAAACTGGTTGGTGTAATTTGCCACGAGCATACAGGCCCCAAACGCAAATGGACACGAGATGAAGAGAATTTTGCTTATTTGATGAGTAATATTCTCAGTAAAAACTTTAAAAACAAGTAACTAGAGTGTTTATTTGTTCTATTTCTTGATTATAGACTTCTAAAATTTATAGAAGGAGTTGTCCATAAGGCAACTCCTTTTTTGTATTTTTGTCTTTCCCACAAACAAAATAATAAACGGCTTATGATACAGACCAACGAACTTACCTTTCAGTACAACCAGCAACAAGCATTCAACTTTCCCAACTTGCACTGCGAGCAAGGTAGCCATTGGTTGATATTGGGGCAGTCAGGCTGTGGCAAAACTACTTTGTTGCATTTATTGGGAGGATTGATGTCGCCCAAATCAGGACAGATTGTTATCAATAACCAAGCATTATCAGGTCTGAAAGGAGAGCAATTGGATCAGTTCAGAGGTCAAAATATTGGAATTATTTTTCAGCAATCGCACCTTATCAAAGCCCTTACTGTAGAAGAAAATTTATTAACCGCGCAGTACTTGGCGGGATCGCAGCAAGATCGCAACAAGGTCAAAGGTCTGCTAGAACGGCTTAACTTAGGTGATAAACTCCAAGCGAAACCCCAAAATCTTAGTTTGGGAGAGCAACAACGAGTGGCGATTGCCCGCGCCTTGGTCAATGATCCTGTATTGATTTTGGCTGATGAGCCTACTTCTAGTTTGGATGACGACAATTGTCAGGAGGTGGTACAATTATTATTAGAACAAAGCAAAGCCTATAAGGCTACCTTGTTGATTGTAACCCATGATGGCCGTCTCAAGGAATTGTTTGAGCAGCAGATTTTGTTGGAGAAAATAAAGGTCTAAGACCACTAACGCACTTCCTCTACCTTTACTCCAATAATTTTATTCAGAGTAGTCTCAAATCGCTGTGCTTCACTTTGGCGTACTTGCACCAAAAGCGTTGTTTTTTCTTGATAATCCATGCTTTTGATGGCAAAACCCTCTTGTTTGATAAAATTCATAACGGCACTTGTGGCCACATAATCAAAGACCACTTGATAGCTAGATACTACAATTCGTTCTATTATAGTTGCTTGTTCTAGCGCATCTTGTGTAGCTGTTTTATAAGAACGTTTGAGGCCAGAAGTGCCCAGTTTGGTGCCTCCAAAATAACGAACCACTACCGCCAGTAAATTTGTCAATCCAAAGCTATCTATTTGTCCCAAAATAGGCCGGCCAGCCGTGCCTGATGGCTCCCCATCATCATTGGCACGAAAACGATTGCCATCTTTACCAATTCTATAGGCGTAACAATAGTGGCGTGCTTTGTTGTGCAATTTTTGTACCTCCTCTAGACAGGTTCGTACTGTCTCTTCGGAGTCCACTTCGTAAACATAAGCGATAAACTTACTGCCTTTTTCTTTGTAAAAACCCTCGGCAGGAGCAGCAATGGTTTGGTAAGTATCAGTAGCCATAAAGTAGCGAAGTTAGGCAGACGGCGGAACAAAAATAGACGCATTAGTAGGAGCAATGATACCACCAGCAATAGCGGTATCAAACAGATATTGTACAGCCGCTCTGCCCTTGGCACCCAAGTCTACAGAATAGTCATTGACATACAATGCTATATGCTGTTTCATAACAGCCGTATCCATTTCTTGGGCGTGCAGGCGTACATAGGGGAGTGAACTATCAGGATTTGCAAAAGCATATTCAATACTTCGTCTCAGTACCCGATCTATCCGTTGTTGCAACGCTATAGGATGTTCGCGCTTGACCACAATTCCTCCCAAGGGGATGGGAAGTCTAGTATTGTTTTCCCACCATTCTCCCAAATCTAGGAGTTTGACAAGCCCCTTGTCTTGATAGGTGAATCTATTTTCATGAATAATCAATCCAGCATCTACTTGTTCCTCTAGTACAGCTTGCTCAATGTCCGAAAAGAGCAATTCCTTTTTTTGTTGTGCTTCAGGAAAAGCCAAGCTCAATAAAAAGTTAGCAGTGGTATACTGCCCAGGAATTGCAATAGAGATATTGGATAAATTGGCTGTATTTAAATTAGTCTTTGCAATGAGCAAGGGGCCACAATTATTACCCAAAGCCGAACCGCTATTGAGTAGCGCGTAATGGGGCAATAAATGCGCGTAAGCATGATAACTCAACTTAGTGATGTCCAATTCTTGTCGAAAAGCTTTTTGATTGAGTTGCTCCACATCACCCAACTGCACTTCAAAGTATAAGCCCTCTGTATCAATCTTCTCATGAATAAGTGCATCAAAAATAAACGTATCATTAGGACAAGGTGAAAAACCAAGTGTTAGAACAGGCATAAATAGGAATTAAATTATAAAGTATAAGCAATAGGAGCCATTTCTTCACGGGCCCTAGCCACTATTTTTAAGGCTTCTTTGCGTTCTATAGAAGTAGCTTCGGCCTCTTCGTCGCTACGCATCGTTCGTACAATTTGATTGTTCTGTATCAGAAAGTCATAGCCATCTCGTTCCAACCAAACTTGTTTTTCGGGCAGCCAGTAGAGGATGTCAAACGAACCCGTATTGTACGTATAACGCGTTTTGATAGGAGTAGTTTTATCTTCCTCCAGATAGTACGTGGTGTATTCTTTGACGGCAATGCTATTGCCGTCTTTTGTGGTGTAATAACCACTAGTCTCTAGTAGGGCTTCAATGGTTTGACGATGTGCCGCCCATTCCTTAAAAGCCGCTTCTTTCTTATAAGCCAATGCTTCCTGTTGTTGCTTTTTGGCGCGTTCATCTACAGGTAATTGTTTTGGAAAAGCACTCTCAGAACTGTTACTACTACAAGCAATTACAAGCATCAACAAAAAGAAACAACTACTGGTCAATAAAAATAAACGTTGCATAAAAGTTAGGAAGTTCTAATGAAAAAAGACGCGTACAGCCAACATCTTTTTGGCCTGTATGGAATAAAAAATACTAGTGCGATACAATCATTGTTTTGGAAAAAGTAGCACTACGTCCTGCTTTTCCTATGGTAATACTATAACTATATAAACCACTGGGTAAGGTGGAGGCATCAAAGCTGTAATGGTATGATCCAGCCACTTGTTCTTCGGCAACAACAAGCATTTTTACTACTTGTCCCAAATGGTTGTGAATACGTAGAGTAATTTCTTGTGTACGTTGTAGTTGATAGCTCAATTGGGTGGTATGACTTACAGGGTTGGGGGCATTATCAAATAGGAATAAACCAAAATCCTCTTGACGCGTAATGCTGTTGGGAGGAGAGCAGGTTTGTGTGCAATAGTTGCAACGTTGGGGCAAGGTGCAATCCATCACAAAAGGATTAACTCGATTGTTCTGAAACAAAGCAATTCTAGAAGTACGCACCCATTCCATACTATCTACAGGATCGTCCAAATGCCACTGGCATAAGATGTTTTTTTGTTGATTGAAGTAGTTGGGATCTGCTCCATCTGCTTCGTTTCTATACATGGTATAAAAATAAAACATAGCACGAGCAACATTGCCCTTGTGGTCTTCTCTTGGCTCAAACATAACCCCTGTTTGTTGTTTGCTGTACAAGGGCTGTTCAGCTACAGCAGGAGGAGCCGTAAGCATAATGGCATCTTTGTACCATTTATCGACATTATTAACTGAAATTTCTCCAAACGGCAACGTACTCCTTCCATTGTTGGCCAGTGCCCTTGTCGGGAAAATATGATGCAAATCTGAACGCCCTGCACTATTTAAGGCCTTACTTTGTGGGTAAGTGTGCTCTGTATTGACAGAAACGGCACTGTTATTATCCAACATGATTGCTCTAGGGCTTGTGGCATTAGATGGCAAATAGCGTTTGAGACCCGTATAGACACAAGTGACGGTATCATTTTCTTCATAAATATAACTGAACATGTTATCGCGTGCCGTACCATAAGAAACAATGATAGTAGGTTTGTAATCGAGTCTCAAATTGGTGAGCAAAGTGGTACCTGATTCTCCAAGCAAAATATCTTGATGATCATATTGTGCTTGGAGATTGAATGAAAGAAATATCCCAACCAATAAAAGAGTATAAAAAATGCGCATAACTGATAGTTTTTATGAACAAACCGAGAGCAAAAAATCAAAAAAGGCGTATAGTTGTATGGTAAGGTATTGCTTTTTTGTCACTTTTGGAAGTCTGAGCATCTTTCAAGATTGCTAAGTTTTCCTTGGCTCCTTTGATAACAACTAAAATAATTTTAGTAAGTTGGACAAAAGGAATTTTATTAAAACCAACCACCAACTGTGAATAAAGATAGTATTGATCTCAACCCAGATTTTAAGGCAGCCCTGCATGAAATGGAGCGTACCAACAATTGTTTATTTATAACAGGTAAAGCAGGGACGGGCAAGTCAACTTTATTGCGTTTTTGGCGGCAGCATACGCGCAAAAAAATGGTGGTATTGGCACCCACAGGCATTGCAGCACTCAATGTTGAAGGACAAACCATTCATTCCTTTTTTGGTTTTCCACCGCGCCCTCTCAAAAAGGAAGAAATTAAAGTAAGAAGAAACCGTCGTATGTTTCAAGCCCTACAAGCCATTGTTATTGATGAAGTTTCTATGGTAAGAGCGGACATGATGGAGCAAATGGATTTTTTTTTACGGGTTAATACAGGGAATCCAGCCCCTTTTGGTGGCATACAGATGATTTTTTTTGGCGACTTATTCCAATTGCCACCTGTCATTGCCTCTAATGAAGAACGTGTCCTTTTTCATCAACATTATGAGAGCCCTTACTTCTTCTCGGCCAAGGTGTTTCAATCAGGCGAACTGGACATTCAAATGATAGAATTGAGACAAGTATATCGGCAGGAAAATAGACGCTTTATTCGTTTGTTAGACTCCATTCGCTTGCGTAGAATTGACGAAGAAGAATTTAATGAATTGAATGAACGTCACCAGACAGAACTAGAAGATGAGGATTTTTATGTTATTCTTTCGGCTCGTAATGCAGAGGTAGATGCCATCAATGAGGAAAAGTTGGCAGCATTGCACACAGAAACGTATTCTTATTTAGCCAAAATCACAGGTTCTGTTACGACATTACCAGCAGAAACGCCTCTACACCTCAAAGTAGGGGCACAGGTTATGTTCTTAAAGAACGATCCTAAAAAGCGTTATGTAAACGGCAGTGTAGGCCAAATCCATGCACTGACACATGACAGCATCAAAGTAGCCTTACTACAGCCCAATGGTACTATTGGTTATATTGATGTAGAACCTTACGAATGGGAAGTGGTGCGTCATAATCTCAATGATCAATTGCAAATCGAAACACAAAAAATAGGCACTTTTACACAATATCCCTTGCGTTTGGCTTGGGCCATGACTATTCACAAAAGTCAAGGCAAAACCTTTGATCGGGTCATTATTGATATGGGGAAGGGAGCGTTTGAGTTTGGGCAGACTTATGTGGCACTCAGTCGCTGTAGAACCCTAGAAGGCATTGTATTACGTCGCCCTTTGCGCCCTCAAGATGTATTGGTAGATGAACGTATTGTAGACTTTTATCAACAGCATTTTTAAAATTATTCATTTAAAATAATTAAGCATTATTTTTTATTTACACGCAAAAAAATACATGGTGTATGTTTTTCTATGTGAA
>JBGCDW010000110.1:0-11463 GCA_045105775.1 Aureispira sp. | reverse complement strand
TGGCAAAGTAAACCGCATTTTGGCACATCAAATCTCGTTGTTGATAGATTAAAGGTTCTGTGCGTTGATTGCCCATCAGGCGTGTTTCGTAGGGTATGCCCCAGCGTTTGGCAACGGCTGCTTTGGCCTTGTAATAAGGACTATTGGGCATTCCCCAGACCACATCCACCCAAGTGCCTTTTTGGGGGGTCAATTTTTGCAATAGACGCAAGCGACTTTCCTCCTCAATCCAATTGGTCCACTGATCGCCCAAGCGATCTTGGAGTTGTTGTTGATAATGCACACTCTGTTCAACTTGTTGTTGCAATTGCTCTTTTTCCTCTTTTGTCAAAGCCTCTACATCCACCAATACTACTTCGTAGGCAATGCCCCATTCGGCAGCTACTTGTTGTTTGATACTATAAAATTCAGAATCGCCCTCATTCTCTAACAATTCATACCAAATACCTTGTTCTTGGTTTTCCTGTGCTTTTAGATAATTGTGTTTTTTAGCAACAGCTCTATTAAAAATAGGCAACCAATTTTTGCCATACCGCAGCTCTATCAAATGAAAATAGGCTTGATTTTTTTGGTTTAATATTTCAGCACGACCACGGGTGTCTTCACAATCTATACAACCAGCCAGTTCTGTTTGATAGGAGATGCCCCAGTCGTTGGCCACTGCTTTTTTTGCATCCAAATAAAAGATATCAGGACGACCCACTATATAATCTACCCATATATTTTGAGCGATTAATGTATTAGAGCAACCATTTATTATCCATAGTAAAAAAAGAAGCGCACGCAGCATAAGCAAGATTTTAGCAGGCAATTTAATCAAATTTTTTGCAGGAATGGAGCATAGCGCAAATACCTACGCCAATCGCTCCAAATGCTCTTTCAAAATGGCATTAATCGACTCTACTTCAATCAAAAAACCATCGTGTCCAAATTTGGAAGCAATTTCGTAATAACGGCCTTGCGGCAAATGTTGCGCTAAAAATTGCTGTTCAGTGGGCGGAATTAGCATATCGGTATCTATTCCAATAACCGTGCACGGAATATCCAATTGCTGCAACACCGTTTCTATAGGGCCTCGGCCGCGCCCTACATGATGGCTGTCTAGGCATTTGGTCAAGTACCAATAACAATGGGCATGAAAGCGTTTTTCTAATTTTTCTCCTTGATAACGCACATACGAAGCGGCTCTATAGTCATCTACTTTATCATCCTGATCCGTTTGTTGGCGAATATAACTTTGGATAGTTCGGTAGGTAAGTAGGCCAATACCCCGCGCTGTTTGGAGCCCTTGCGCGCCTGCCTCTGGTGTATTGTCGCGCCAAGTGGGGTCGGTTGCGATCGCCATGCGTTGAGCTTCATGAATGGCAATGCTCCAAGCCGTTTCGCGCGCACTAGTAGCCAACACGACCAAACTCTGTACACAAGCTGGTTCTGTCAGCGCAAATTCCAATGCTTGATGCCCTCCAAATGATCCACCAAGGGCTATTTTAATGGTATCAATACCCAAATATACCCGCAACAAATGATGCAATTGCACCACATCCCGTACCGTAAACAAGGGAAACTGCCTTCCATAAGGTTGCTGTGTTTGTGGGTTATGTACTCTGGGGTTGGTGCTGCCATAAAACGAACCCAATACATTGGCACACACTATAAAATGCTGCTGGGGATCAATCCAGGTGTTGTCCCCAATTACGCCCTTCCACCAATCCGTTGGGTCAGAATTGGCCGTTAAGGCATGAAACACCCAAACCACATTGTCCTTGGCGGCATTGAGCGTACCAAACGTATGATAAGCAATTTGCACGGCAGGCAAAACTGCACCACGCTCCAAATGTACAGCTTGTAGATGTTGATAAATTTGAAGACCTTTAGGTAGTAGCATATTCGATTGCTTTTGAAAACTGGAATAATCGTGGGATAATGTCTATTAGTCTAGAATTAAATTATGAAAGTATATTGCTATGGTTTAGTTTAAAAAAAAAGAGAAAACTTTAATAAAAGTACAAGAAATAAAATATTGTACGATAAAATTAAAACCACTCAAAAAACGTACGTTTTAAATTATCGTACAAAATGAAATTAAGAATGATTAGTTATTTTTTCCTCAATTCCCTGTTTAATGAATGCTAAACAATTGCATTTATCTTCGACTGTTTCGTTAACACTATCTTGAATCATTTGTGGTGCAAGATTAGATTGTAAATGTATAGCACGATCCAAAATATCAAGAATCCGTTCAAGTAATCGCGGATTGATACCAATTATTTTTGCAATTTCATACCCCAATACTTTAATACCAATATCACGAGGACTTAATTCGTCTTTGTCTGTCTCATACAAAAAAGTATATTCTTCCCAAATCAGCTCCATTTCAAGTGCTGGATAATGATGCAAAATGGAGTTTATATCTATAGGGTCATTGGGTCTATGCTCTGGTCTATCATCATAGGAAATGAGTTTAAGGATAATTACCGAAGGGATAGAACATATATTTATAGAATGTTCTTCAATAGTCGCATCGACTAAGCCATTCATATAGACCTCGGGTAACCCATCAAAGGTATCAGAAAGAAGACTTTTGGTAATAATAAGCTCACTTTCCAGCTCGTCTATCATTGCAAAAGGTAATAAATCAAGTGGCGTTTGATGAGGAGGGGGAGATAATAAGCAGTATTGATTGGTAGAAACTTCAGTATAGTTGTAATCAATGACCAGCTTATTTTTTAATGCTTGGTATGTGGCTAGAGTTGGAACCAATACAGCAAAATCTACATCCTTAGTACCTCTAGCTTGTTCATCATTGGAGACAAACCAAACATTTCTTGCCAACGCTCCAATGCCAAAAAAATTAATTCCTAACCCATTAGAAGCCTCTTGTAAATCATGAATAATGGTTTTAATTCCAGAAGTTTGAAGGGCATCATAAAGTATTTTTGACATAACTATTGTAGATGATTTGAGCAGTTTCTAAATTCCGAGGAGTTGGATTATTGAGTAAGTCTGCATAGACCAAAATAGAAGGAACGGTAGGGGTAGTGCATTCACTTTGCCAAAATTTTTCGATTAGAGTGACCGAATCTACACTTTTAGTAGAAGGAATCAACTGCAATTGTTTGGCTGCTTTTATAAAAGATAAGTTGGTATAAAAAGTAGCACGTTCAGCAATTAAATAGTTGGATAATAACTCTCCTGCAAGCTCTCCACCAATCCATATGTTAGCCTTATGGGCGTGTTTTTTTAAGCGGTTAAAGTCTTTACTTCTAAATGATTGTTGTTTTAACTTGGGACGCAGTATGCGATTAAACAAGGGAACCCACTCTTGGATTAATCGTTCTTTGTGTTGTAATTTTAGTTGTTTGTTATTGATCTGAATCACATAGCCTTCTCTTTTTAATTCTTTGAGAATTCTGCTTACAGAATCAAGCGAAACATGTGCATAGGCAGCTATATTTCTATAAGGTTGATGGAGTATGTTCTCATCAATAAGCAATTGAAAGATAACTTTTAAGCCAGTTTTAGAAAAAGCATTGCCTGTTTTTGGAGCAAGAGCGGGAGTACTGGTATTGGTTTCGGCATAGATAAGCAGTCCGTTATGATTGGTAATAAATGTATTTCCAGAGGTATCTAAATAGGAAATTTGCTTTTCTTTTAAGCTTTTTCTCAGAGGTTTAGATATATAATCGCCAATAAGAAGAGCGTTGTTTTTCCGATTCATATACTTATCCAAATAAGGTAAGTTAGAAAGTGATAACCGTTTTTTTACATCAAAGAAAAAGAATTCTTCCAAAGAGTTGATGGTCAATTTTAATTGACCATCATAATTCTCCTGGTGTGCAGAATGGAGCATAGGATGCACCTGCAAGTTAAGTTGAGTAGTGGCTGTCAATTGCTCCAAAGCATAGTATAATATATCTTCATCCATGTAAAAGTAGCATTGTTTATAAAATCTTTTAATACTCTAAATTACAACATTTAGAACAACAAAGTTCAACTTTTGTACGATAAAATTAAAACCATTTTTGTACGATAAAATTAAAACCATTAAAAAAACGTACGTTTTAAATTATCGGACAAAATTACTTATTTGGAAGCGTCCAAAGCCTGATCTATATCGGCAATAATATCTTCCACATGTTCCAAGCCTACCGAGAAACGCACCAGACCATCCCAAATACCTACTGCTGCTCTAGCCTCTGGGGTTAATTTGCCATGGGTAGTAGAGGCTAGATGGGTTACAATTGTTCTACTATCGCCCAAATTTGCTGTTAGCGAAAGCATATTCAAGGCATTGAGAAAACGCTTGCCGCGTTCCAAGCCACCTTTGACAATGCAGGTAAACAAGCCGCCCCCCAAGCGCATTTGTTGGACTGCCAAGTCATATTGAGGGTGCGAAGGCAGGTGTGGGTATTTGACTTGCTCCACCTCTGTATGCCCATCCAAGTGTTGAGCAATACGCAAGGCATTTTCGCAATGTCGCTGCATACGCACCGCCAAGGTCTCCAAACTCTTGGACAGCAGCCACGCATTAAAAGGCGAAATAGCCGGCCCTGTACGTCTAGCAAAAGCATAAACTTCCTTAATCAATTCTTTTCGGCCCAGTATCAAGCCTCCAAGCACTCTTCCTTGTCCATCAATCCATTTGGTAGCCGAATGCGTCACCAAATCCGCCCCATAACGTGCAGGCTGTTGCAAATAGGGCGTGGCAAAGCAATTGTCAATATTGAGAATAATATTGTGCTTTTTGGTCAATTTGCCCAGCCAATCCAAGTCTATAAAATCCAAGGCTGGATTGGAAGGCGTTTCAGCAAAGAGCATTTTGGTATTGGGGCGAATTGCTGCCTCCCAAGTTTCGGGTGCATTAATATCTACATAGGTATATTCTACGCCCCACTGTGGCAAAATTTCGGTGATAATACGGTGCGTATTCCCAAAAACCGAACGACAGGCCACCAAGTGATCGCCTTGTTTGAGAAAAGGCGCGAAAGAGGCAAAAATGCCCGACATGCCCGAAGCCGTAGCAAAACCATCTTCTGTGCCTTCCAACAAACACATTTTCTGAATGAACTCGGTGGCATTGGGATTGGAAAAACGCGAATAAATGTATGCTTCTCGTTCTCCTGCAAAGGCTGCTGCTGCTTCCTCGGCACTATCATAAGTAAAACTAGACGTGAGATATAAGGGGACGGCATGTTCCTTATTGTTAGATTGGGGAATTTGGGTGCGAATAGCCAATGTTTCAAAATGCTGTGTGGGGGCAGGAATTTGTGTGGTTCTAGGCGGTGTACTAGCCTCAATGGTATAATGATAAGAAATGGTAGCCGTAGCAATCAAGATCTTATAAACAGAGCAGTACTTTTCTTTGACCAACTCTAGTGCCTTGTCTACTTTTTTGGCATCAATCACCCCTTTTAGAACAAAACGAACGTGAATAGCCTCAAATATTTTGGGCAAGGGCGCTTCGCGGCGTGTGGCTTCAATTTCTATCTGCACATCCTCCAATTGTTGGCGTTGTTTTTTGAGAATACTAATAATATCAATGGCTGTACAGCCGCCCAAACCAGCTAAGAGCGATTCCATAGGCCGAAAACCTTGGTTGTGCCCTCCAATTGCTGGTGAGCCATCTAAAGATAAAGTCGCGCCTGTTTGGTTGCGTGCAATAAAGTGGAACGCATCATCTTGGCGTTGCATGGTGATTTTCATAATACTATAAGATTAAGCGAGTGCCAATCGAGCATCATGCCGGTGCAACAAGAACTAGTTACAAACTCTTGTACAAGAGGAGCTAGTTATTCTTATCTGGCTTGAGTTGGCACCTTGCGAGTTGCAGGTTGCCAAGGTTTCATAGGGCAAGTCCCTCCACCTTTCTCGATAAGCAATAATGGTTATCGCGAATAGAATTTATGAAAAGAGAGCTGTTCTGATTTTTTTCTTTAGCGGCAGCAACGAAAACGTGCATCCTCGGAGAGGCTGTGCGTCTTTTGATGATGTAGATAAAGGAAAAAATGCTACAGCGAACCATACAACTTTATTCGGGATAAGCATTAACACATTTAGTAACAAAATTATAGCTACAAAGCTAAATGGTCTACTGTCAAAATCCAAGTTCTCACACAAAGATTTTTACAACAGCAATCAAAATAGACAAAAACATAACAAAGAGTGCCCCCACAATAAGGGTATTTTTGATGGTTGCTAGAGGGTTAAATTTGGCGATACAATAAATAGCACGTACCCCATCCTTCCAATTTATTTTTTTTCCTTCCTCAAAGGTTCTACCATAATAAGAAATCCCAACTTCATAAATTCGTACTTTAGGAATTCGAGCAATTTTGGCCGTAACCTCTGGTTCAAAACCAAAGCGTTTTTCAGTGAGAGAGAGACGTTGCAGCATTTTGGTGTTAAAAAGCTTGTAGCAGGTTTCCATATCTGTTAGATTCAGATTGGTGTTCATATTGGACAAGAAGGTAAGAATCTTATTGCCGATGCTGTGCCAGAAAAACAAAATTCGATGGGGATTGCCTCCCATAAAACGCGAGCCATAAACCACATCTGCATTACCATTGAGAATAGGTTTGAGCAGGTGGTTGTATTCGGCTGGATCGTATTCCAAATCGGCATCCTGAATGATGAGATATTCCCCTGTTGCTTTTTTGATGCCCGTGTGCAGGGCAGCCCCTTTGCCTTGGTTGACTTCATGCTTGTAATATTGAATATTGAATTCAGGATTGTTTTTTTGATAATTCAGAATGGCCACCTCGGTTTCATCCGTAGAACAATCATTAACAATAATAACCTCCTTCTGGATATTTTGAGACAGCTGTACCGCTTTTACCTTATCCAAAATCAAATGAATGGTCTTGCCTTCATTATAAGCAGGAATAACAATAGATAATTGTTGAATGGTAGGTTTGTGCATGTGATTAAATGATCTAGAGACAAAAACAACGCAACCAATATAAAGCAAAAAATTGGTATTCGCCCTCAAAGCAGAATACCAATTCTATAACCTATAAATAAGCCATCAAAATTTATTGCACAATAGCAGGATTCATACCCATATTGGAGAAACCACCATCATGATACAAATTTTGCATGGTTACATAACGGGTATAATCGGAGAACAACGCAATGCAATATTCTGCACAAGCCTCGGCCGAAGCATTGCCCAAAGGCGACATGGTTTCGGCATAATCCAAGAAATCTTGGAAGCCTTCAATACCCTTACCAGCCGTTGTCATAGTAGGCGACTGAGAAATGGTATTCACACGCACATTATTATGCGTACCATAGTGATAACCAAAAGAACGAGCAAAAGACTCCAACAATGATTTAGCTTCGGCCATCTCTCCATAATGAGGAAAAACACGCTGTGCGCCAATGTATGTCAAGGCCAAAATAGAACCCCAATCGTTCATCGCATCTGCTTTGTACAATACTTGCATCAATTTGTGAAAAGACAAGGATGAAATATCAAAAGACTTCTGCATAAAGTCGTGGTTCAAATCGGTGTATTCTTTGCCTTTGCGAATATTGATAGACATTCCAATAGAATGCAGGACAAAATCTAATTTACCACCCAACTTTTCTTGGCTCTCCGCTACCAACTTTTCCAAGTCATCCATGCGTGTAGCATCGGCAGGAATAGCAGCACAATTTAATTTTTCTGCTAGTGTTTTGATGCTAGAATCGCCGCGCAATCTAAACGCAACAGGAGCATTGGTCAATACAATTTCTGCTCCTTCCTTGACACATAATTCGGCAACTTTCCAAGCAATAGATAGGTCATCCAACGCGCCAAAAATAATACCTTTCTTACCTTTTAATAGCATAATAATAATGTAAATTAGTGAGGTGATAATAGTGTTGTGAGGCCCTGTCTAGTAGCAGTGCTTCCCTTATTTGGGGGCAAATCTAATAGATTTTAATGGAAAAAAAGTTTATTCACACAAAAAGATACCAATCGCAATGGCCTACTGCGTCCAATTCTGCTTATCCAAGCTTCTAAATTGAATGGCTTCGGCCAAATGTTCGGCCAAAATTTGCTCTTTATTGGCCAAATCGGCAATCGTACGGGCTACTTTTAGAATGCGATCATAGGCCCGAGCCGAGAGCTGGTAATGCTCCATAGCGCGTTTGAGCAGTTTTTGACTGGCCTTGTCTAGTTGGCAGTATTGTCTTAGATAGGAAGCACCCATTTGAGCATTGCAATGCACTTCGGAATCTTCTTGGTAACGCAGGGTTTGGATTTGTCGAGCCTGCACCACCCGTTCTAAGATTTCTTCACTGCTCTCCTGAGGGCGTTCGTCCGATAAATCGTGGTAGTCAATAGGCTTGACATCAATGTGCAGGTCAATTCGATCCAGCAAAGGGCCAGAAATTTTGTTGAGGTAATTTTGTACGGCATTGGGATGGCAGACACATTCCTTGTCGGGGTGGGTGTAATAACCACAAGGACAGGGATTCATAGAAGCGACCAAGGTGAAACTAGCGGGATAATCCACCGTGAATTTGGAGCGAGAAATGGTAATTTTACGTGCTTCCATAGGCTGGCGCAATACTTCCAAGACCGAGCGTTTGAATTCGGGCAATTCATCTAAGAACAAAACGCCATTGTGTGCCAGTGAAATTTCCCCAGGGCGTGGATAATTGCCGCCACCGACTAAGGCTACATCACTAATGGTATGGTGCGGATTCCGAAAGGGGCGTACATGAATTAAGGAAGAATTGCTAGGCATTAATCCTACTACCGAATGTATTTTGGTGGTTTCTAGGGCTTCACTTAAGTTGAGAGGAGGCAAAATGGTTGGAAAACGCTTGGCCAACATGGTTTTTCCTGCTCCTGGTGGCCCTATCAGGATTAGATTGTGGCCGCCTGCTGCTGCAATTTCCATGGCGCGTTTGATGCTGCGTTGTCCTTTGACATCCGAAAAATTCATGGCAAATCGAGTTTGATTATAGGCAAATTCCTCTCGTGTATTGACAACAGTTGCTTCTAAATCCAAATCGCCCAAAAAAAAATCAACAACCTCTTGCAAATGCTCTACCCCATATACATCCAAATCATTTACAATGGCCGCTTCCTTGGCATTTTCCTTGGGCAAAATCAAGCCTTTGAACCCCATTTTGCGTGCTTGTATAGCAATAGGCAATGCGCCTTTGATGGGGCGTACAATACCATCCAAGGACAATTCTCCCATCATAACAAAGTCTTTTAACTGTTCTTGGGGAAGTTGATTGGTGGCCGCCATGACCCCAATAGCTAGGGGCAAATCATAGTAGGAGCCTTCCTTTTTGAGATCGGCAGGTGCCATATTGATAATAATCTTGATGCGAGGAATTCGATAGCCAATTTGCTTGAGTGCGGTCTCAATTCTCCAATAGCCCTCTCGTACAGCATTGTCGGGCAAGCCGACTAGGGAATAGCCAGGGCGGCCTTGTACAATTTGTCCTCCAGCACTTACCTCAATGGTGATTAATTGTGCATCAATGCCCTCTACAGCACTGGCAAAAGTCTTTACTAGCATAGTTTATCGTTCTGTTTCACAAATAAGCTGCATGGTTGGCAGCCTTGTTTGAAAAGCAGTTTACGGGCATTGCAAAGACTTTGTTACAGACCAAAATTAGATTTTTGGAGCGTGTAGCAGGGCAGCCCTTTAGGGCTGGAAGCGTGTAATTTTTTTATTATTTCTGATAATCCACCCTAGACAAAATAGATCTACCCAAGGTCAATTCATCGGCATATTCCAATTCGCCACCAAAAGAAACGCCTCGTGCAATGGTCGAAATTTTGACAGGGTGTTCTGTGAGTTGTTTGGAGAGGTAGAAGATGGTGGTTTCGCCCTCGATGGTAGGACTGATTGCCATAATCAATTCCTTGATGGATTGTTCTTGTACCCGTATGATCAAGTCACTGATATTTAGATCATTGGGGCCAACCCCCTCAATAGGAGAGATGACACCGCCCAACACATGGTACACGCCATGAAATTGTTGTGTGTTCTCAATCGCCATCACTTCTTTGATGCTTTCTACAACACAAATGACGCTTTTGTCGCGTTTGGGCGAGGTGCAAATGCTACATAATTCCTCATCAGAAATATTATGACAAGTCTTGCAAAACTGAATGTGTTGCTTCATGTTGGTAATGGCCTCATTAAACTGTTTAACAGCCATTTTATCTTCTTGTAATAAGTGCAAAGCTAGGCGCAAAGCTGTTTTTTTGCCAATACCAGGCAATGTTGCAAAAGCTTCTACAGCGTTTTCTAATAATTTAGAAGATAGATTCATAAGTGAGATGCAAGCAAAGAATTTTTATAAAAATAAACAGAACTAATGTACATGTGCATGGTGACTGACCAAAATATTAAGACTAATAGCCATCAATAACATGCCCAAAACAACCCCATAAATCGATAATTTATGATCGTCGTACTCTTGAGCTGCAGGCAGCAATTGATCCAAAGAAATAAACACCATAATCCCTGCTACACCTGCCATGAGCATACCCATTACAAAAGGCGTAAGATAAGCCGATAGCAAAAAATAGCCTAGAATAGCTCCAATAGGTTCCACCAATCCAGAACCAAAGGAATACCAAAATGCTTTCTTGCGATCTCCTGTAGCATGATAAATTGGCATAGAAACCGCGATGCCTTCTGGAATATTGTGTAGTGCAATGGCGATGGCAATAGCTACGCCCAAATGTGGGTCTTCTAGTGCTGCTACAAAAGTGGCGACTCCTTCAGGAAAGTTGTGAATAGCTAAGGCTATTGCAGTCATAGTTCCTATACGTAAAAGTCGTTGGTTTTGTTGCTCTGGAGATGCTTCTACGGCTATGCCTTCTGTAGGATCGTGGTGATGGGGAATAAGGTGGTCAATGACTCCAACGAGAAGCATCCCCGTAAAAAAAGCAGCCAACGCATACCAACTACCATTATGAGGATGTTCCAAGGTAGCTGCAATGCCGTGGGTGGCGTGGGGCAGCATTTCAACAAAGGATAAGTAGAGCATCACACCACCAGCCAAGCCCATCGAAAACGAAAGAAGTTTGACACTTTTATCACGAATAAAAAAAGCAATGAGACTACCAATTCCTGTGGACAAGCCAGCAAGAATGGTTAAAATCAATGCCATGGTGAGATTTTCGCTCATAATACAAATCAATAATTATAATGGGAATGCTTGGGTAGTTAAAACAACTCACAAAGTTAATAAATTTTGTTGCTCTTATAAGAGGATGCTTTGTTTATTCTTTGAACTTGCTGGATTAAATTGGTGTTGAATCGTTTGGGGCTTTGGTTAAGCTTTATAAAAATTCTATATTAGACATTATCACGACTAAATTCGTAGCGAAAAAAGCATCTTTTTACTTCGTGAGCCCTTCGGGGTTCCCTCACTCATCGTTAAAAATTGATTCCATAGCACTGCTATGAACTAAATACGCTAGTACTTTTGTACCTT
>JBGCDW010000109.1:0-8386 GCA_045105775.1 Aureispira sp. | reverse complement strand
TGCTGCCACTCTTCATAAAGGCTGGCTACTATGGGTAAATTCGTTCGGTATCTAGCCATTCTAGCTGTAAAAGCTTTAACATCAATAACAACATCACTATGAGTTTTCTTTTTATCCTCAAAAAGTAGCTCCATCTCCGTTTGCCATTGCAATACAGCATTGGTAAAATTACTACAATCAATATCCTCTTGTTCTGTAGTTGAAGTATTACTTGATTGTGCTTGTTTTTTGGCTTGGGCTTTTTCAACAGCAGTTAGGCATTTCTCTAAATTGGAAAAAGAGGGCTGCGGAAATTCAATATCATAAGGCTGTAGTACTGCTACTTGTTTTTTGTATGCCTTAAATGTTGCAGCCAAGCTCTTAATCATTGGTGTATTTTGACGAATGCCTTTTAGATTGGTCTTGAAGGCTTGTTCTAGGCTTTGTAGTGTCTCTTGTAGTTTTATTATTTTGTCTACTAAATCTTGGTCGGGATTTTTCATGGAATAAAGCGTTGTAGGTCGTGAGTAAGATATGTTAGTGGCTGGTTGTGCTGTTGAGTGGCTTGTGATACAGCTTAGTAATAATATAAACCAGTAGAGCCAATAATAGTATTGCATAATTTCAAAGGGGGGGTAAAAAATGAAGGCTATCAGTATTGGTGATAATAGAAATAATTTAGCACTCAATCCTCTATTTCTTGTTCGTTAGTAGCGTTGAGTATGGGCACTTGCAGGCCAAACAGCTCTATCATATCTTGTCCTAGTTTCTGAGCATGAAAACTCAAACCGTCCAAGAGTTGCATTACCTCTTGGCGGCGCATATCATCCAAAAAATAAGTGGCACTCAGAATAACCCATCGATTAGAAATACTAAAAGTCTCCGTAATCAAGTCATGATTTTGGGTCAAAAGATACTCGTATACTTCTGTTAATCGCTCGTATTGTTCAGGCAATTGCATCAATGGACACATGATAGAAATCGTAGCCACTTTGTCTTCCATGTGATTGGTAGAATCTTGTGCAGCTATGATCACTTGAAAAGTACCTCTATGAAGTTGCCAAATATTGGGTTCGTCGGTCTGTTGGCAAATACTAGGATTAATACCCAAACTAAGGATGGCATCATTGATGAGTTGACGGTGAGATTCTAAAACAGGCATATAAACAATTTTTTGAATTAAAACGTATCTAACAATTAAGTGTTGACCAGTGCAATAAATTCTTCTTCAGTAAGAATAGCAATGCCCAAATCTTGTGCTTTTTTGAGTTTAGACCCTGCCTTTTCACCAATTACCAAGTAGCTCAATTTAGAACTGACACTGCCCACAGCTTTTCCTCCTGCGGCGACTACCATTTTCTTGGCTTCATCGCGTTTGAGTTGGGTGAGTGTTCCAGTGAACACTACTGTTTTGTTAGCCAAAGGCGCATCAGCAGCCACTTCTTGCTTGCGCTCTTCTTCTAGACGACTCGTGTTGACCCCCAAGCTTTCCAATTCATCTAATAACTGAAGGGTAGAAGGCCGTTGAAACACATCTACTACTTGTTGTGCTACAATAGGGCCTATATCGCGCAAAGCACACAATTGCTCTACCTCCCAATTGGCCAAATCTTGCAACTTTTCTACTTCTGCTACTAGAATTTTGGAATTGGTTCTGCCAATATGGCGAATACCCAAGCCATAGAGTAAGCGATGGGCTGGATTGGTTTTGCTTGCTTCAATGGCTGCGGCCAATTTATCCACAGAGCGTTGTCCAAAACCTTCAAAAAAGGCAATGGTTTTATAGTTGAGTCGATAAATATCGGCCAAACTTTCCAGCATACCCTCTTTGTAAAATCGCTCAATATACGCCTCCCCAAATCCATCAATATTCATGGCATTTTTAGAGACAAAATGAATCATACGCCCCACTACTTGAGCACGACAAGTGGGATTGATGCAGCGCCATACGGCCTCTCCTTCGGGGCGATCCAATACACTATCACAGACAGGACAATTGCTTGGATAAACAACTTCCTCTTCTGTTCCATCGCGCAAATCAGCCAATGACTTCACGATATAAGGAATCACATCTCCTGCGCGTTCTACCAGTACCGTATCGCCTACTCTAATATCCTTTTCGGCAATAAAATCTGCATTGTGCAAGGAAACATTAGAAATAGTTGCCCCAGCCAAATTCACAGGTTCCAAACGAGCTACAGGGGTTACAGAGCCTGTTCTACCCACTTGATAATCCACTTGCAAAAGTTTGGTAGTGGCTTGTTTGGCTTTAAATTTAAAGGCAATAGCCCAACGGGGGTGGTGGCTGGTATAACCACACAATTCTTGTAGAGCCAATTCATTGACTTTGACCACGAGGCCATCTATTTCAAAAGCATATTTTTCTCGATCCTTTTCCCATTGGGCACAGTGTTGTGCTACTTCCTGAATGGATTGGTAGACAGAGCGTTCTACTGCTTGTTTGGGTACTTTGAAGCCCAATTTTTCGAGAATGCTTACTTGCTGGTCGTGGGTTTCAAATTGGTTGAGTACATCTTCGCCTTCTGCATTACTAGCAAAACTCATTTGATAAATAAACGCATCCAAGGCACGTTCATTGACTTGTTTGGGATCTTTGAGACGCAAGCCCCCTGTAGCTGCATTTCGGGGATTGGCAAAGAGTCCTTTGCCCTCTTTTTGACGTTGTTCATTGACTTTTTCAAACAAATCCTTACGGATGAGTGCCTCGCCGCGCAATTCTACTTTTTGAATGCCATATTGAGAAAAATTTGCTTGGAGTGGAATGGTGCGAATGGCTCTAGCATTGGCTGTAATCTCGTCTCCTTGTTGTCCGTTTCCACGAGTGGCAGCACGCACTAAGCGATCATTTTCATACACCAAGGTCAAGGTGCCCCCATCAAATTTAGGCTCTACACAATAGGAGCGTTGAGCATGGGCATTCTCTTCACCAATCAACTTCTTGATGCGTTCATCAAAATCTTGTAAGTCGTCTGCATTGTAAGAATTCTCCAAAGAAAGCATAGGACTCAAATGCTGCACCGTGTCAAAACGGGCTGTAAGATCACTCCCAACACGCTGTGTAGGCGAATCGGGAACAACCAAACTTGGAAAAGCAGCTTCTAGTCGCTCCAATGATTTGTAAAGTCGATCGTATTCTTCATCACTTAATATTGGATTATCCAATACATAATATCGCCATTCGTGATAGATTAAAACGTTGGAAAACTGTGCTACTTGCTCTTTGGCACTGTTCAAGGTGTCCGCATCTTTGGCGGTTAAGAGTTGTTTGGACTGCTCATAGAGCGCCTTCTGTTCAGAAGCAGAATACATCATAAAAGTTAGCTAATTTAATAGTAGTGGGTTCATTTTTGTATAAAAGTTGTTTAAAAATTCGAGGTATAACAGCACTTGCAAACCGAGGCTCTGCCGAACTCATAAGCAACGCGCACTACCTCATGAGCTTACAGCGAACTAATGATAAATAAGTACTTGAAAGTCAAGGGGGTCGCTAAAGAGGTCTGAATTGTTTGATATATTGTATCTAATAATTCAGTACACTAGCTCCCGTAAGTAAAGGCACTAGCGTTTAGCAACTAGTTAAGTGTTTTTAAACAATTTCATAGTGAAAAAATGAAGATGGCTAGGAGTAAAGTGTATAAAAATGAGAAGTCGTTGTGAGATGGGGCAGAAACACAGCCTAGTGCTTAATATTCAAACACTTTTTCTAATTTTTCGGGACATTTTTTCACAACCGCTTCTTTAAATTCTTTGAGTAATGTGCGTTTGCTTACCTTGTCAAAATCTTGACCATACGCACTAAATTCCATTCCAAAACAAGTACTTATATCACTTTTATAGCCAAAACCATCTTTGCTATAATTAAAGGACGAATTGTCGCTCTTATCTGCACACTCGCAAAAATCATCGGCAAAACGCTCCATTTTTGATTCGTAAAAAAAAGTGAAAAAGAGTACGCCTACTAAGAATAGCACCATGATAACAATCCCTGCAATGGTGAGTGGTTGTGCCTTTTCGCTAAGAAAAGCCTTCATTTTACTATCACGCACAGGAGCATTTTCTTCTTGCTCGGGTGTTTCTTCTGTAGATGTTGGAGAGGGATCTATTGACATAAGGCAGAAGTAAGGTTTTGGCCTTGGTACGTAAGCACTAGGTCGTTAAAAATGGAATTTAAATGGTACGAAATCCTTCTGAAACAACAGTGAAATTGGACGTGTTTTGGTCTTCTTTATTTATGTTGTTCATTTGTTTTAGAGAGGGATTAACGGTCTTTGGAAAACCTAAAAATGTGCTTGCACAAAGACTCCTAAATATAAGGCAAAGATGAACGAGACGCGAACAATCCAAGAGATTTTTTTATTTTTGAATCGCTCTTTGTTCAAATAACTTTTAGTTGTAAGAACAAGGTTGTCTCATAAAGCTACTTTTTGGGTAGCAACACCTTATTAAAACTGCATAGAATGGTTGTTTTGTAAAAAACAAATGTTGTGCAAGTGAATAGCTGTGTTTGTAGTTTTATTAAACAATAATCATTGTATGCGAATTGTATATTCTTACTTGATTTACAGTAGTTTGTTGGTTTTTTTATGGGGATGGTGCAGTAGCTTTCAGCAGCCAACCACTATTACCAACCTACAAGCTAGTTGGGAACACGCCAAGCAGAAAGAGGGCTTGGATAGCTTGGTTGTGTATCAGGCAATGCTTCAAGATGCCCTACACCATACAGGCAATACCGCCTTATCTCAGGATTATACGCGTCGGTTTTTGGCGCATGTGTTAAGTGATAAAGTATCTGATAAAACCACCAAAAGACGTTTGTTAGAACAATATGCTAGTACGCCTACTTGGGATTATGCTTACCGCGTGCATTGGCATGGTGCTTATGGCGAACGCGATTCGGCTTACTTCTACCAAAGCTTGTTGGAGCGTTTGACCAAAGAGCCGCAGCCTTTGATTTACGCTTATGGACAATTGGCGGTGTATTTGGGGGTGCAATTGCAAAACTATCAAGCAGCAGACGATTATCTACATCAAGCCGAGGATATTAGCCAAACGGTACAAGACTCACAAATCTTGTATCCTTTCCAATTGCAAGTATACACAGCCTTGGGGCAGTACAACAAAGCTAAACAGGCTGGCCTATCTTTATTACAAAATTACAAAGAAGCAATAACCATAGATTCTATTGCATTAGCCCATGTTTTGGAAGCTCTAGGAGGTATTTGTCAAGAGCAAGCACATTATCAAGAAGCAATACAGTATACCAAAGCGGCTATTGATTATTTATCTAGTCACCCCAAGTATGGGATCAAAACAGGTGCCTGTTGGTATCAATTGGCAAAAGCCTATTACAGCATGGGCAACCGACCTTTGGAGACCATTTTATATGTGCGTAATGCCCTCCAAAAGTGGGAAGGACAAAAGCAAGTGACGAATGAAGCGTATATGGACGTTTATAAGCTCTTGGCACAACAGTTTTTGGCGGTAGAACAATTGGATAGTAGCCAGACTTACTTGGATAAGGCCCTGCAGTTGCAAAAGAACGCAACGTACAAAGTGGCAGAAATACAAGCAATTCAGGCAACACTTTTTCAGAATGCTGGACAGTGGGAAGCCGCTAAAGCAGCCTTGCAAAAAGCACTCCACCTTACCCAGCGCGAGGATGGCAAGAAAGGGCTGGCTACAGCGCGGTGTTGGTTGGCACTGGGCAAACATTATCAACAACAAAAACAATGGGCCACCGCGCGTCAAGCATTTTCAGAAGCACTCTGGGCATTGAGTTGGCAAACCAAGCGTCGTTTGTTGCCTCCTATGACCAGCCTTTTTTCTAAGAGAATGGCCCTTCAAATAGGCAATGCCCAAGGGCAAACCTTGCTCCAGCTACAAGAAGCATCCAAATATGCGGTTTCACGCGAGGTGTTGGAGCAACAATTGACCTACAACTTAGCTTTGCTCAACAGTTTGCAATTGCAACAACCTTGGGATGCCTTGCTTTGGCAAGAGGCACAAAAAACACATCAACAAAGTGTAGAGTGGAATTGGAGGCGTTTTGGACAAACAGCCAATTCTAGTTGGCTAGAAGCTGCTTTTGTTCAAGCAGAAGCCAATCGGCAGTTCGTAATTGGCAAGCAGTTGCAACGATCTTGGCAGCAACATCCCAATCGTGCTTTGGTGTTGTTGCAAGAACAATTGCAAGAGCAACAAATAGAAGAACAATGGTTTCAGCAGCAGCTTTGGAAAATTTATAAGCAAGGGGATTCTACTCAACTCAACTGGCATCGGCAACAATTGGCTGCGAGTAAAGCGAATTGGACTTTATTGCACCAACAGTTTAAGGAACAATACCAGCAATATTACAACTGGCATTATACACCCCAAAATATTGATTTGGACAATATTCAAGCACATTTGCAAAAAGGAGATGTGTTGTTGCAGTATTTAGAGGCCAAAAATACCGTTTATCAGTTTGTTATAACTAAAGACACCTTGATTTTGAGGCGGGTTTTTTGGGAAGAGTATCAGCCTACTGTGCAGAAGTATGGCAAGCATTTTACCAGTCCCAAGATGCTTCAGTATTTGGGATCTGGTTCCTTTCAGGATTTTTGTAGAACAGGGCATAGTTTGTATTATAGATTGGTACACCACGATCTGTTCAAGCAAGCGAAACGACTCATTATTATTCCTGATGGGTTATTACAACAGTTGCCGTTTGAAACCTTACTTACTGAAATTCCATTGGAAGGCGTACACCAAGCTGATTTTTCTAAGTTAGATTATTTGCTGCAACAAAAGAGCATTCTCTATCACTACAGCAGTCAGTTGTGGGCAGAAAGTTGGCAACACAAAGCGGCCATCAATCATGAATTATTGGCATTGGGAACCAATTATGAAGAAAAAACTTTGGGTGCAAAATCATTGAGAGGGCAAATTCCTCAACAGTATTGTACAGAAGCCCTATTGGATAGTTTAGCCCAAAATTATGCAGGAGATTTTTATCACAATCGCTATGCTAGTGAAGTGTATTACAAAGAAGCTACTAGTAATTATGGTTTGTTTTATTTAGGCTTTTATGCTTATAATGGAAGGCTAAATAATGCTTTGCCCAGCTTGATTTTGGCAGAAGATGACGGAGAGGATGAAGACAATTTTTTGTCTTTTTATGAAATTCAAGAACAGGCTATGCAGGCCGATTTGGTGTTTTTGGGCAATGTACACAAGGCACAGCCCAATGATTTATTGGCATTGGGAACAAGTTTTTTGTATGCGGGCAGTAAGAATGTGGTTTTGCCTTTGTGGCAACAAGATTCTACGGTAGTAGATTTGGTGCGTCAGTATTACCAAGGGCTACAGCAAGGGCTAGAAAATGATGAAGCATTGCGCCAAGCAAAATTGCAATATCTACGCACTGCCGAGGGGATTGCTGGGCATCCGAGCCATTGGGCTGGATATATATTGATTGGTAATCAACAAACTATAAAAGTAGCAGCACCTATTATTTATATTTGGTGGTTTGTGTTTCCTATTGCTTTTATGGGATTTTTGGGGTGGTGGAGTTTGCAGGGCTTGCGCCAACGACGGTAGGGCGCAATTGCATTGCGCCCACCGACGTAGCATTGCGCCCACCGACGTAGCACCCTACTTAGCAAAAAAGCCCCTTTTCCACGGCTTGTATGCACTGGGAATTAGGGCCAGATGTTGTTTGGGGTGTTCTGTGCTAAGAAAAACCAAACCCATAAAAAACAAATCTATGCTCAAGGTAACTTTGGGATGTTGTTGAATGTGCTGCCAAGCTGCTTGCATTTCTTCCGACCAATTGATGTCATCAATTACCAATATTGTATTGGCATGGCTGTATTTTAAGCAGGTTTCAAAGTAGTGCAAAGTCGGCGTTTTTCTATGATTACCATCAATAAATACATAATCTACGCTTCCCAAATCTTCTAGTGCTTGGGATAAGGTGTGGTCAAAATTTCCTACATATTGCCGAATGTTATCCGCCTTTAATTTCTTAAAGTTGCGAGCAGCTTCTGCGGCAATATTGGGACAACCCTCTAAGGTAGACAAGGGGGCATTCCTCAAGGGCAAATATTGATACAAGGTGCTAATTCCTAGAGAGGTGCCAATTTCAAGGCGGTTTTTTGCTTGAAAATGATGCACCAAACGAAACAAAAACTCCCCCTGCCAAGCAGGGGAAACCGCACTTTTGGCAATTTGTGCAATAGAACGCTGGCCTTGTTCATGCACTTTGGAACCTGCCCCAAAATCTTGAACAGATAGCACGGTTTGGTTTTGTTCACACAAGGTTCTCAAACGTTGTAAGGCTCCAAAATCATAATAACGCCGATCATCTTCAATGACTTGTTCGATCAATTCAGACACAAAAGGCGCG
>JBGCDW010000108.1:0-5206 GCA_045105775.1 Aureispira sp. | reverse complement strand
AAGTAATCAAGGCACTCGCAAAGCGATCTGCGTGGGTTGTACCTAAAAGGTACAAAAGTCCTAGCGCATTTGGTTCATAGCAGCGCTATGGAGCTAATTTTTAACGATGAGTAGGGCAAAATTAGATTTCATTAGCGACATTAGGCTAAATTTAAACAACTTCAATAACAGACAGGAGGGTAAAGACCAAGAGCACTACCTGAAAGCCATTAACTTACTAGGTTTATGATTGCTTATATCAAGGGGAAATTAACACAGAAAACACCAACCGAAGTATTGATTGAGACCGCTGCTGGTTTGGGGTATCGTGTGTTTATATCGTTAAATACCTACAATAAAATTGCACAACAAACAGAAATTACTTTGTTGACACATTTTCTTGTGAAAGAAGACAGCCAGACGTTGTATGGTTTTGCAGAACAAGACGAACGTAGTATCTTTGAGTTATTAATTTCCGTTTCGGGAGTAGGGCCAAGTACGGCGCGTATTTTGTTGTCTACATTGTCGCCTGCCGAAGTGCGTCAAGCGATTGTCTCTGAGAATATTGCTGCTTTGAAAAGTGCCAAGGGCATTGGGCCCAAGGCTGCCAAACGCCTTATATTGGAGCTAAAAGACAAAGTACTCAAAGGAAGTGGCGCGCAAAGTGCAGCTATTGCTACAACTTTAACAGTTGATAACACCGTCAGAGAGGAAGCACTTTCGGCTTTGGTTGCGTTAGGATTTAATAAAACTACTGTGCAAAAAGCATTGAACCGAATTTTGAAAACTACCCCTACCATTAAGGATTCTAGTGTATTAATCAAACAGGCATTGGGCCAACTCTCGTCATAGTCTTGTTCCTGTTAAACAAAAAATAACTGTTGATATAAAAAAAGAACCAAGCTCACGAGCGAACAGCAACCAAATAGCACCACCAACGCCTAATTGGAACTAAAAAAAATCTACTGCTTACAAAAAATACAACTTATAAGGTTTAAACTCTACACAATTTAATTTTTACCACATAGCCACAATATTTACCCATTGCCTCTATTTATGTATACTATAAATAAGATGGTCAAATATCCTATTGGGGTGTAAATATTGGCATTGCTGTGAAAATTAAATACTTTTGAAGCTATTTTGAAGAATGGTGATGCAGCAAACATCCAAGCACTAAGTTGTATCCCCAAGATAGGTAGGTCTATTTTGTGTAGACTTTTCTCTCCATAACCAAGCTGTTTTTTATGAATTTTAAGACATTAGCCCTGTGTTTTGTTGCTCAATGCACACTACTACAAGCTGCCCAAGGTGCTGATAATCATCCTTTGGATTACTTAAATGAAAATTTTTGGACACTCCCTACTACCTATAGTCCAGATTCCTTACCGCCCTTGCGAGATCGAATGCAAGTGGATATAAAGGACAAAAAAAATCCCTTTGATCTCAAAGACCCCAAGGCTATTGAGCGCACCGTGGAGTATGATGCAGCGAGTGATTTGTATGTGATCAAAGAAACCATCAATGGTTCTTATTATCGACCTCCCATGTACATGACTCCTGATGAGTATTTTAAATGGAAGTCCAAGCAGGAAGATAGTGCTTATCTCAAGGATTTGGCAAAAATGAACAAAGTGGGTGAAATCCAAGGGGGCGACCCCGTAGAACCTTACAAAGAACGCATCAGTACTAGTTTGACCGAGCGTTTATTTTGTGGCTCTACCATTGACGTACGCCCACAGGGAAATATTGGATTGACGTTTGGTTTTGATTATCAAAAAATAGCCAATCCTATTCTAACAGAACAACAACAACAGCAAGGTGGTTTTGATTTTGACATGAATATCCAATTGAGCGTAGTGGGCAAAATTGGAGAAAAACTCAAATTGTCGTTTAATTATAATACACAAGCAACCTTTGATTTTGACCGCCAAATCAAGGTAGAATATTTGAGCGATACAGAGTGCTCTGAGGATGATATTATCAAAAAAATAGAAGCAGGTAATGTGAGTTTTCCACTGCGATCTTCCTTAATTCAAGGGCGACAAAATCTGTTTGGCTTTAGGACTGATTTGCAATTTGGTCGCCTAAAAATGTCTTTGGTTGCTTCGCAAAGTCAGACCAAGCGCAAAGAAATACAAATTGAGGGCGGTTCTCAGTTGCAAGATTTTGAAGTAACGGCCGATAAGTACGATGAAAATAGACACTTCTTCTTATCGCATTATAATAGAGAAACGTACGAAGAAAACTTATCCAATCTTCCACAGATTAATACCCTATTTGACATTACCAAAATAGAAGTTTGGGTAACCAATGATCGAAATGTAACCGAAGGGGTAAGAGATATTGTAGGCTACGCAGATTTGGGAGAAACAAATCCTAGCAAGATGGTGAGTGGCAATGCTTACAGTCCTGCTACATCTCCCGAACAAGGGATTGATTTGCGCAATAATCGGTTGCCAGATAATGATGCCAACTCACTTTATGCTCAACTACTGGCTAGTGAAAATGGCAATCCTTCTGTCAATGCACGAAGCCTACAAAGTTCGGTTTCAGCTCTACAAGCCTCCCCACTTAATATGAGTGACGCAGAGGATTTTGTAAAAATTAGAGCACGTAAATTGGCTCCGTCTGAATATACTTTTGATCCCAAGCTGGGTTTTATTTCTGTGAATGTAGCCATCAAGCCTGCCGATGTAGTGGCGGTGGCTTATCAGTATAGTTATAATGGTAAAATTTATCAAGTCGGAGAGTTTGCCCAAGATTTGCCCTTAGATTCGGATACCCTCAATGTCATGCACTTGAAATTGCTGAAAGGGGTGCGTACACGGGTGGATTTACCAATTTGGGATTTGATGATGAAGAATATTTACTCGTTGGGAGCATATCAAATCAACCAAGAGGATTTTATGTTGGATGTTTTCTATCAAGATCCAGGGGGAGGAGAAAAACGGTTTATCCCAGAAGGGCCTCCAGCATCCAAGCCGTTGATTACTATGCTCAACTTGGATAATCTGAACCGCGCACGTGACCCGATTCCAGATGGCCAATTTGACTATGTGCCAGGAACCACCATTTTGCCACGCAATGGGCGGATTATTTTCCCTGTTTTGGAGCCTTTTGGCAGTTCATTGGCCGATGAATTTTATACCGTGCCTGGCGATCCCAATAGTATCAGCCCGCTGTCGCAAAAATATTTGTACAATCAGTTATACGATTCAACGATTACCAGAGCGAGAGAATTTCCTGAGTTCAATCGGTACATTATTAGAGGGCGGTACAAATCGAGTATTTCTTCTGAAATATCCTTGGGTGGATTTAATATCCCACAGGGTTCGGTGGTTGTGACAGCTGGTGGACGTACCTTGGTAGAGGGCACCGATTATAGTATTGATTATAATTTGGGTAGGATTAAAATTCTGAATGAGGCTTATCTCAATTCGGGGCAACCTGTGCGGGTAGCTTTTGAGGATAATGCTACTTTTGGATTTAACCAACAGGGATTCTTTGGGGCGCGGTTTGATTATTTTGTGGATGAAAGTGTGAATTTAGGTGCGACCTTTTTGCACCTCAATGAGCGTCCATTTACACAAAAAGTAAACTATGGCGATGATCCCATCTCGAATAGTATTTATGGGTTTGATATTCAGTACAACAAGGAAGCACCTTGGCTGACCCGCGCTATAGACAAAATCCCATTGATTAGCACCAAAGCACCTTCTAACATTTCGTTCTCTGCGGAGTTTGCACATCTTATTCCTGGTTCGCCCAATATTATCAACCAAGGAGAAGATGCTGGAGGCGTTGTATTTATTGATGATTTTGAGGGTTCTACTAGTAATTTTAATTTATCCTTGCCGAGTTTGAATTGGGTGTTGGCGAGTACGCCAAGAAGTGATTTGCCCACTCCACTGTTTCCAGAAGCACGCTTATCCAATGATTTGGAGTATAATAAAAACCGTGCACAAATATCTTGGTACAACCCCGAACCTGCTTTAGGCGGTTCTAGTATTTATACCAAAATTATAGAACAGCAAGACGTATTTCAAAATGTTCAGAATACAGGTTTGACCAATACCCTGTTACGTACGTTTGATATGACGTATCGCCCAACAGAGCGTGGGCCTTATAATTATGATACAAATGG
Organism: Aureispira sp.; assembly: GCA_045105775.1. Taxonomy (GTDB): domain Bacteria; phylum Bacteroidota; class Bacteroidia; order Chitinophagales; family Saprospiraceae; genus Aureispira. The sequence continues at coordinate 1,080 of JBGCDW010000108.1, read as the reverse complement.
TATAGATTCAGTAGGTAAATTTACCAATCCACAAGATCGTTGGGGAGGGATCATGCGTGCCTTGACCAATACCGATTTTGAAGCGTCCAATATCGAATTTGTAGAGCTGTGGGTAATGAGCCCGTTTAAGGAAGGTCGTGCAGGAACAGGGGGAGACCTTTACATAGAATTGGGGGATATGTCGGAAGATATTCTGAAGGATTCTCGTTTGTTTTTTGAGAATGGAATTCCTGTAGGAGATGATGCCGCTACGACTACCGATGAAACCGTTTGGTCGCGTATTCCTAGAATTCAGGCGGTGACAAGGGCCTTTGATGTAGGAACAGATCCTAGTATTCGTGCCCAGCAAGATATTGGTTATGATGGTTACGATGATGAGGGGGAGCGCGATAAATATGCCGATTTCTTAACGACTATGCAAGGGGTGCTGATACCAAGTGCTTACAGCGATTTAGAGGCAGACCCCTCTAGTGATAACTTTCGCTTTTTTCGGGATGTTTTTTATGACGATCCCAATAATATTCCAACTGGAGAAGATCCCACCTTGTTCCGTTATTCTAAGTATAATAACCCACAAGGCAACTCCTCTAGAGATGACAATAACGACCAAGGGATTTCTGTTTCTACCAACTTGCCAGAAACGGAGGATTTGAACCAAGATAATACGCTCAATGAGCAAGAATCTTATTTTAGATACAGAATTCCAATTCGCCCTGAACCAGGCGAGCAAATGGCGTTTACCCGTTATACCGTCGATTCGGTGCGTATGGATTATGCCGATGCACAAGGGAATCCAGAATCTGTTTATTGGTACCAACTCAAGATTCCAGTTGATCAGTTTACCAATAGAGTAGGAGGCATTGCAGATTTTCGTGCGATACGTTTTATGAGAATGTATATGACAGGATTTGACGAGGAGGTAACGTTGAGAATGGCACGATTGGATTTAATTCGCAACCAATGGAGACGTTATACCCGTTCTTTGGTTCAGCCTGGTATTGTAATTCCACCAGACGATCCAAACAACACGAGCTTTGATGTTTTTGCGGTGAATATTGAAGAGAATGGTTCTAGATCACC
>JBGCDW010000107.1:0-7438 GCA_045105775.1 Aureispira sp. | reverse complement strand
GTTGTCTTCGTATACTTTTAGAGTGACAACTTCTCCAGCAAAAGATGTTTTTTTGCCATACTGTTTTAAATCCAAGTTGAGCAAGGTGAGTACTTTGTGGTGCTCGTCCCACAGATCAGCTGTTACTGTTTCCATTTTTTTGGTTTTGATAAAAATTTGATACTTTATTGAACAGTCAAGGTACAAAGTTTTATTTAAAATGGCTTAAGGTTTATTATCCGAGTATAGTGGAAAAATAAACTGCAATTGATAACTGCATAACAAAAAAACAGGCCACACTGCCGTAGCAATGTGACCTATTTTAATACATGGTAAAATGTTAGCGTTTTCCACCTTTGGAGGATCCTGAAGATTTGCCTCCACTTGTATTATTACTTCTTCCGCCACCAGATTTATTTCCAGTAGTTGAAGGCCAACCAGCTCCATTGCCTTGTCCAGATTGTCCTGTTTTTTTTCCCATGGTAAGAACATTTAAGTTATTAATTATTTAATTAAAACAAAAATACAAAAAAAACAACCAATTAAAAATAAAATACAATTAAAAAAAAACAGGTCACACTGCCGTAGCAATATGACCTATTTTAAAAGTAATATTTAGTAAATCCTAGTCGCGCAAATCAATTTCCACCACCCCAGGATACTTAGCTTTGTTGAAAGAAAAACTGCTGCTGGAAGGTTTGGTATTCTTAATATCCTTAATTAAGAAAGTCATACGGCTGCCATCCTCAGAAAACACTTTTACAGATTTGATGTACTTTTGAGAACGATCTACGAGTAAACGCACTTTTTTGATTTCAGAATCGCGGTCGCGTGGTTTGAATTCGATGTGGTAGCCTTGGCTATCGTTATTGGTAATAACATAGACAAAATCATTATTCTCACCTAAACTAAAAATCTTGGTGGGTGTAAATTCATCGTCTTCCTCCACATAGTCGTTGATTTGTACTTCATTCTGTTTTTTGATATACATCCAGACCGTGCTTCCATCATTGATAATAAGATTACCATTGTTATTGATAGAATATTTTTTGCCCTGTTGCAAGATACTTCCTTTCTGCACCTCCTTATCCTCACCATATTCCATTTCTAGAGTGTAGTTCAAAGCGATCCCATCATAAGCACCATAAACATTCTGGATTTTTTTTAGGATCTTGATCGCGTCAGGATCAGATCGTTCAACAAAAGCCTGTTTGGGCTGCTGCGCATGTACTGCACCTGCCACAAAGAGGATGATCATACAAAGGTTAACAATGCGCGTGATAATTTTCATACAAAATAAGTGTTACGTACAAACGTCTGTTTGATGTGAATTAGATATATTGATTGGAAGGTCAAAATAGCTGGCCTTAGCAATGATAAGAGTAATTGCTTGTTTCTACCTTATTCAAATGCAATGCCAAAAGCAGAAACAAACTTTTTATAATCTGATTTGCTGCAAATGCAAATAACGTTAATTTCTTTTTGTTAAAAGAATTAGTAATATACTAATCATTATCCTTTGCTCGGTTCCTCTTTCCGATCTCCATATTTGGCAAAACGGCCCAGCTTGGGATCGTGTACTTGATCGTATCTAGACCAAGGCCACCCCCCAAAACGCGTTTGTTGAAACGCTGCAAAAGCTTGCTGAATTTCTTGGCGCGTATTCATTACAAAAGGGCCATGCTGTACCACAGGCTCCTGAATAGGTCGTCCTTGAAGCATCAATATATTGGCTCCTGTAGCCCCTGCCTGAAGGGTGAGCGATTGGTCTGGATGCACCAATACAGCATGATAGGGCGCAATTGTTTTGCCATCTATCTGCAACCCTTCTCCTTCATAAAAATACAAAGTTCGATTGATTCCTTTCTGACTGGCTGGCACCGTCCAGCTTGCATTGGCTCCCATACGCATATTCCAAATCGCCACTTCATTATCAGGATTGGCCGCCCATGAGTTTGGAGTTGGAGCAGGTGCTTTGTGTTCGCCTAACTGCCCTGCAATTACTTCTACCAAGGTAGCATTTCCTACGGCATCCTTAAAGGTCAATTTGGGCACTTCTGTTCCCCACAACATTTTGTAATGTGCCGCCACCATTTTGTCCTTGCTGGGCAAATTGAGCCAAATCTGAAACAATTCCATAGGATTGTCTTCTTCTTGATTGAGCAAAGGAAACATTTCGGAATGTTGTATGCCTTTTCCAGCAGTCATCCACTGTACATCACCATTGCCATAACGTCCAGAACCTCCTAGTGAGTCGGCATGGTCTACCCAACCCTTGCGTACCACAGTAATGGTCTCAAATCCTCGGTGTGGATGCCCTGGAAAACCTGGCACCGTTTCTCCGTGGTACATACGCCAACCATCTTTGAGTAAAAAATCTTGCCCTATATTTCGCCCACGCAACAAGGACGGCTCAGGCCCCATATTGGCCGTTCCTTTTGGAAATTTATCATCGTGATGTACACAAAATAAAAAAGGATCGGCTGTCTGCCATTGAAAACCTAAAGCTTGTGTTTGTATGACAGGATGTTGTTGTTTCATTTTATCTGTTGTTTGATCGGAATTTTTAGCCATTCCCTTGTACCCTATTCCTAGACTTGTTGCCAAACCTAAACCCAATTTGCCTAAAAAATTTCTTCTTGATTTTTTCATAAGTCTTGTGCTTTTAGCATTATATGGTTCTTAAACCCTTTTGGATGCTTTACAGTTCATTATCTACAACTAGATTTAATGTAGGTACATCAATAATACTATTTCAATTTGGCAAAAGCAAAATATCTATGCTTTAAAACCTAAAACCCTCGCTCGTTCTTGATGTTTTCGTAGGCTTGTTGCACTTTCATAAATTTATCTTGTGCCGCTTGTTTTACCCCATCGCCAAGATGTTCTAGTTTATCGGGATGATATTTTTTGGCCATGGCTCGATAAGCTGCTTTGACCGCTCTGTCACTAGAAGAGGGCGGTATTTCTAGAATCGTATAATACGCATTCATTTCTTTGTAAAACATTGCTTTTATCGATTCGTATTCATTTCGGTCTACGCCTAAGTGCAAACTGATGACTTTGATGGTTGCAATCTCCGATTCGTCGATATTATAATCAGCATTGGCTATTCCAAATAAGAAGTAGACCAGTTGCAATCTAGTTTCATAACTGGTTGTTTTTCGGATTTCTTGGGTGGTGCTTTTGAGATCAAACTCCTTGTCAATCGACTCTTCTAATATTCTCCAATACGTATCCATTTGAGGCATACCAAACTGTTCTACCAAGAAAGAACGCACATAACTCAACTCCAAATCATCCACATCTCCATCTGATTTGACTACTACTCCTGCCAGTAGAATTGCTCCAATAATAAAATCATTGGGATCGGTATCGGCAATCGAATTAGGGGCACTTCTATTGAGCCATAGTTGGCCTCCATCCTGATGAATTTTATCCAACAAGGTTCCTACTACCAATCCAATGATTGCTCCTACTACCCCTCCAATCATCCCTCCTAAAAAAGCTCCTATTATTTTACCGAGCCAAAACTTAAGTTGATTCATACTGCTTTGTTATTAATATCATTCTATCCACTTGTTCTACTTAAACCTACCCCAAAGTAATGTTTTCTTTTTTAGTAATGGAGTTTCAATTTAGAAACAAATTATTGCAAAAGCTTGGAACAGGCATAGCAATTTAAACAAAAAAACCGTATCTTAGAAGTTGGAATAACAAACAATGAAAGCTTATTAATAAAGCGGTTATTATTATTCATTCTAATACAGAATATTAACCGCTTGCCACCTCCTCTACACCCCCTAAGTTTTCGACCGTTCTAACAACCATTTCAACCATATACAACAACATGCCTGAATTCGTTCACCTTCATTCGCATACTCAATTTTCGCTATTAGACGGCGCTTCCAATATTGATGTCTTGATGCAAAAAGCAGCCGATGACAACATGAAAGCGGTGGCACTAACGGACCACGGAAATATGTTTGGTGCATTCAAATTTGTAGCCGCTGCCGAAAAGCAGGGCATCAAACCCATTGTGGGTTGTGAATTTTATTTGGTAGAAGATCGTCGCAAGCAGTCATTCGCAAAAAGTAAAGGAGAACGCGATCGCCGTTACCACCAATTGATGTTGGCCAAAAACCAAGTGGGCTATCAAAATTTATGCAAGTTGTGCTCTCTAGGCTTTATGGAGGGCTTGTATAGCAAGTTCCCTCGCATTGATAAAGAACTTATTAAGCAATATCACGAGGGATTGATTGTAACCAGTTGTTGTGTGGGGGCAGAAATTCCACAAGCTATTATTGAGGGAGATATAGAAAAAGCCGAAGAGTTGCTCAAATGGTGGCTCGATATTTTTGGAGAAGATTACTACATAGAAATTCAACGCCACAGAGGGCTCGAAGATCTTGATATTTTCAAAAATGGCAAACGTGTCTTGAGTGGTGTGAGTCAAGAAGATGTCAACCAAGTTTTGCTGGGCTTTGCCAAGAAATACAACGTCAAAGTCATTGCCACCAATGACGCGCATTATGTAGAAGAGGATGACTGGGTAGCACACGATATGCTGTTGTGTATTAATACAGGTTCTTTGGTCGCCGATAATAATCGTTTTAAATTTTCGAGTTCTGATTTTTATTTTAAATCTCAGGCAGAAATGAATGCGATTTTTACGGATGTGCCCGAATCTATAGCCAACACGATTGAGATTTATGATAAGGTAGAAAAACTAACCCTTGCACGAGATATTTTATTGCCTGCCTTCCCATTGCCGCCACCATTCAAAACGCAAGATGAATACTTGCGCCACCTCACCTATGAAGGGGCCAAACGACGTTACCAACACCTAACGCCTGATATTACAGAACGCTTGGATTTTGAATTGAGTGTTATTAGAAATTCGGGCTACCCTGGTTATTTCTTAATTGTACAAGATTTCACCACCGAAGCCCGTAGAATGGGGGTTTCGGTAGGGCCAGGGCGTGGCTCCGCAGCAGGTTCGGCCGTCGCCTATTGTTTGGGAATTACCAATATAGACCCTATTAAGTACGATTTGCTGTTTGAGCGTTTTCTCAATCCCGAGCGTGTTTCTATGCCCGATATTGATATTGATTTTGATGATGTGGGACGCTCTAAGGTGATGGATTATGTGATTGAAAAATATGGCCGTCGCCAAGTGGCTCAAATTATCACCTATGGTTCTATGGCCGCCAAAACTTCCTTGCAGGATGTAGGGCGCGTAATGAACATTGAGCGCAAAGATGTGGATGTGGTCAAGAAACAGTTTCCAGACGATCTTTCGGCTACACTCAAAAAAGTACTGGCCAAAGAAGATGTAAACCCCAAACTAAAGGGCAAACTCAATTCTGAAGAGCTGGAAAAAGCCTACCAATTTCGCGATCTTGCCAAGACGGAAACCGAAATTGGTACCATGATTAGAAATGCCCACAAACTAGAGGGTTCTATCCGAAATACGGGTATTCATGCTTGTGGAGTGGTTATCACCCCTGATGACATCACCAATTTTGTCCCTGTTACCGTCGCCAAGGATTCTGATTTGTTGGTTTCTCAATTTGATAACTCGGTAGCAGAGGATGCAGGATTGCTCAAAATGGATTTCTTGGGGCTCAAGACCCTTACCATTATCAAGGATGCTTGTAAAATTATCAAGGCCAAACACGGGGTGGATATTGATCCTGATGAAGTGCCCTTGGATGATAAAAAGACGTATGAATTGTTTCAGCGTGGCGATACGATTGGGGTGTTCCAATATGAGTCGCCCGGTATGCAAAAATACATGCGCGAGCTGGCTCCTACTGAGTTTTCAGATCTCATTGCCATGAACGCCTTGTATCGTCCTGGCCCCTTGGCTTATATTCCAGAATTTATCGAGCGTAGTCATGGACGCAAGGAAGTGGTTTATGATTTGCCAGAAATGGAAGAATACCTCAAAGAAACCCATGGTATTACCGTATATCAAGAGCAAGTAATGCTTTTGTCTCAAAAACTAGCAGGTTTCTCCAAGGGGCAAGCGGATATGTTGCGTAAAGCAATGGGTAAAAAGAAGAAAAAACTCATTGACCAAATGTGGCCAACCTTCAAAGATGGTTGTGCAGAAAAGGGTCATACTGATGTGACAATTATTGAGAAAATTTGGAAGGACTGGGAAGCTTTTGCTTCGTATGCCTTTAACAAATCGCACTCTACCTGTTATGCCTTTGTGGCTTTCCAAACCGCTTATCTCAAAGCCCACTACCCTGCCGAATTTATGGCCTCGGTGCTCACGCACAACAAAAAGGACATTAGTAAAGTTAATTTCTTTTTGCAAGAATGCCGTCACCAAAATGTAGAGGTATTAGGCCCTGATGTTAATGAAAGTTATATGAGTTTTTCTGTCAATAAAGATGGCAAAATTCGATTTGGACTGTCTGCTGTCAAAGGTGTAGGAGAAGGGCCTGTAGAAACCATCCTATCTAGCAAAAAAGAGACTGGTGCGCCTTATATAAGCGTATTTGATATGGTGCGCCGAATAAATCTGAAAGTGGCCAATAAAAAGTGCTTTGAAAGCTTGGCTTATGCGGGTGCATTTGATAGTTTTGGATTAGAACGAGCACATTATTTTACCAAGCCAGATGGAAAATATACCTTCTTGGAAATGATCTTGCGCTATGGCAATGCCTACCAGAAACAAAAATCTGAAATGGCTTTTTCGCTCTTTGGTGCTTCGGCTGCCGATGAAACCATGCCTGAACCTAAAACTCCTGAAGAATACCAAGCTTGGAGTTTGATGGAAAAACTCAAGTATGAGAAAGAGGTGACAGGGATTTATTTAAGTGGTCATCCTTTGGATGATTACCGCTTGGAGATTTCTAAATTTACCAAGCCTATTAGCCGTTTAGATGAATTTAAAGATCAGGAAGTAGCCATTGCTGCTATTGTCAATTCGGTCAATCACAGAGTAAGCCAAAAAGGGAGTCTGTTTGGTTTTCTGAATGTAGAAGACTCTGAAGGAACGACCCTAGAGTTTGGTTTATTTGGCAATAGTTATTTGGAATTCCGTCACCTCTTGGAACCTGATATGGTGTTGTACATCAAAGGTAAATATCAGAGAAGTTGGCGCGATGAATCACAATATGAATTGAGAATTAATGAAATTCAATTGCTAGAAGAAATTGGTAGTACTAAAATTAAAGGGGTCAATATTTTGTTGCCTATTCAGCGTCTTACTCCTCAACTCATTGAACAATTGGATCAAATTTGCACCAAATATGCTGGAGAACAGCAATTCTCTGTTACCCTCTTGGATGGTGCCAATAAAATAAAATTGCAGTTAGACTCTAGCAATTATAGAGTCAATGCAGATACTTTATTTACCAATGAATTAAAAAAATTGGAACTAAAATTTCAGATGACGAGTTAATAGTTTAAAATTGTGGAAAATGAGTAAAAAACGCATTGA
>JBGCDW010000106.1:0-3937 GCA_045105775.1 Aureispira sp. | reverse complement strand
GCCGAGCGCGCTTATCGGCAAACCCTCCAAGCCCACAAAAAGGGCTTGTTGCAGCAATTGTTTCCAGCAGAGGGGCAGTTGGTGCCTGAGTTGAGGTTTTCGGAGTTTGTGGGGGAGTGGAGCTTTTTTAAAGGTAATGAGCTTTTTAAACAAGTTTCTAATAAGAATCATGAAGGTGATTTACCTGTTTTGGCTGTTACACAAGAACATGGAGCCATTCCAAGGGAAGAAATAAATTATCATGTAACTGTCTCTAAAAAAAGTGTAAAGAGTTATAAGATTGTAGAGGTTGGTGATTTTATAATAAGTTTAAGGTCGTTTCAGGGAGGAATTGAATATTCTAGCTATTATGGTATTTGCAGTCCTGCTTATGTAATTTTAAGGGCAAGTGAAAATTATGAAATTGATAACATTTATTTTACGTCTTACTTTAAATCGGATATATTGATTCGAGCATTAAATAAAAACTTAGAGGGGTTGAGAGATGGAAAGATGATAAGTTATAGACAATTTTCAGAAATTAAAATCCCTCTTCCCACCCTCCCAGAGCAACAAAAAATAGCCAATTGTTTATCCTCTTTAGATCGTTTAATCCAAGCCCAGACAGACAAGATTGAAGCCTTGGAGGCGCATAAGCGCGGGATGATGCAGCAATTATTTCCATAGTAATAGATTAGAAGAGCCAACCAACCAACAACCATGAGTACCGCAGCAAACAATGACCCTATAAGGTATGAAAGCCTACAGGAAGTAGGCCAGTATTTTAGGGAAGAATTTACCCGAGAAGGAGGCAAGCAAAAAAAGTGGATTATGCTGTTTGCCTACAATGGCACAGGCAAGACGCGTCTTTCGATGGCGTTTAAGGAATTGGGCAAAGATGCCGCAGGCAATGGGGGCGATACCTTGTATTTTAATGCCTTTACCGAAGACCTGTTTGTATGGAACAATGATTTGGAAAACAATACCCATCGCTATTTGCAACTCAATATGGGTTCTAAGTTTTTTGAGGGCTTGCAGCAGTTGGATCTGAACAACAAAATCAAGGTTTTTTTGCATCAATATGTCGATTTGTTGTTTGATATTGATTATGATACAGGCCGTGTTGTTTTTACTAGAACCATGGTAATAGAAGAGACGGAACAAACGATAGAGAACATCAAAATATCGAGAGGGGAGGAGAATTTATTTATTTGGTGTTTCTTTTTGGCTTTGTGCCAATTGGTGATTGATGGCGATGAAGCCTATAGTTGGGTTAAATATATTTATATAGATGATCCGATTTCCTCCTTGGATGATAACAACATCATTGCGTTGGCTTGCGATTTGGCCAAGTTAATTAGAACCGAGAACAACCCTGTGAAAACGGTGATTTCTACGCACCACAGCCTTTTTTACAACATTATGTACAATGAATTGGGCAAGGGAAAAAAACACAAGTATTGTTTTTTGCACAACCACGGTGCCACTGCTTATTTGGTCAAAGATACTGGGGATACGCCTTTTTTTCATCATATTGCCATTCTTAGCCAACTCAAGGAGGCAGAGCAGAGCGATGAGTTGTATACCTATCATTTTAATGCTTTGCGAACGATACTAGAGAAAACGGCTAGTTTTTTTGGGTACAAGGACATCAAACGCTGCTTGGAGGAATTGGAGGCCGATGAATTTTTATTTAACAGAATATTGAATTTGTTGAGTCATGGCAAGTATTCTTTGTTTGAACCCGTAGAAATGGTGCCCGACAACAAAATATTATTTAAGGAAATATTAGACAGTTTTTTGGAGAAGTACGATTTTTATTTGCCGTCTATTTTTAGTGATAATCCCCCAACAACATAAACATGAGCGAACAGGAACGCGCACAATTAGGAAAAGCCCTTTGGAGTATTGCCGATCAATTGAGGGGGGCGATGAATGCCGATAGTTTTAGAGATTATATGCTCTCTTTTATCTTTTTGCGCTATTTGTCGGATAATTATGAAAAGATTGTCGCCAAGGAATTGGGCAACGACTACCCCGAACCCGAATGGGCAACGGTGGAGATCACGGAAGAAGGCAAGACCGAGAAAAAGAGGGTCATTGCCAAAACTTCCTTAAAATTGTGGTACGATCAAAATCCAGAAGATGTAGAGGCGTTTGAGGAGCAAATGCGCAAGAAAGTGCATTATGTCATCCAACCCGAATTTTTGTGGAGTCATATTGCCGAATTGGCGCGTACTCAAAGCAGTTTGTTGTTGGAACGCCTAGAGGAGGGCTTTACTTTTGTGGAGGAAAAAGCTTTTTCGAACAGCTACAAGGGGTTGTTTTCAGAAATCAATCTTCAGTCGGATAAGTTGGGCAAGAGTTATGATACTAGAAACGCCAAGTTATGTACGATTATTACCAAGATAGCAGAAAAGTTGGCCAATTTTTCCATCAATTCGGACACTTTGGGCGATGCTTATGAATATTTGATTGGGCAGTTTGCCGCAGGTTCGGGCAAAAAAGCGGGGGAATTTTATACCCCACAACAATTGTCTACTATTTTGTCTAAAATCGTGGCCTTAGACCCGCAAAAACCAACGTTGGGCATCCGCAACCAGATCAACAATATACTGGATTTTGCTTGTGGATCGGGCTCTTTGTTGCTCAATGTGCGCCACCAATTGGGCAAACGCAGTGTTGGTCGCATCTATGGCCAAGAAAAAAATATTACGACCTACAACCTCGCTCGTATGAACATGCTCTTGCATGGGGTGAAGGATTCGGAATTTAAAATTTTTCATGGCGATTCGCTTCAAAACGATTGGGAGTTGCTCAACGAGATGAACCCTGCCCAAAAGATAGAGTTTGATGCGATTGTAGCCAATCCGCCTTTTAGTTTGCGTTGGTCTGCCTCCGATGTTATGGCACAAGATTTTAGGTTCAAGGACCATGGCCTCGCCCCCAAATCAGCTGCCGATTTTGCTTTCCTGTTGCACGGGTTTCATTTTTTGAGTGATAATGGAACAATGGCCATTATTTTGCCGCATGGGGTGTTGTTTAGAGGGGGTGGAGAAAAAAGAATTCGTACCAAATTGCTACAAGAAGGGCATATTGATACAGTTATTGGTTTGCCCTCCAATTTGTTTTTCTCTACAGGCATTCCTGTTTGTATCTTGGTGCTCAAGAAATGCCAAAGCCACGATGATGTTTTGTTCATCAACGCCAGTGAGCATTATGAGAAGCGCAAGCGTCAAAACTTTTTGCGAACAGGCGAAGAGGGCCAACCCAACGACATCGAAAAAATTGTAAATACTTATAAAGAACGCCCCAAGGAAATCGAGCGTTTCGCGCGCCGCGTGTCGATGGAGGAAATTGAGGAAAATGATTTTAACCTCAATATTTCTCGTTATGTCAGCACCGCACTGCCCGAATCCAAAGTGGATTTAAAGGAAGTGAATCAAGAATTGCAGGCTATAAAACAACGTATTGACCAGAGCCAGGCCGAGCATAATGCGTTCTTGAAGGAATTGGGCTTGGATCCAATTTAGAAGGACAAGGCAATATAAAACAGGAGGGACAAGGCAATATAAAACAGGAGGGACAAGGCAATATAAAACAGGAGGGACAAGGCATGCCTTGTCCCTCCTGTTTATAATACAGAATTACCCTTTCCGCCATTTAATTTATCGTCTTCCCATTTTTGTGGGTTATTAATAATGTATTGGCTAATTCGGTGGTAGGCGTTCTCATTACGAATAATGTGATCCCAAAATCTAGGTTGCCATGCAAATTCATATCCCAATCGCCGTACATGACGGGTCACCGCCGATTTGTACGATCCGATGATGGAAGAAACGGTATTTTTTCCCTGATTTTGAAATCGTTGTTGCCCAATGGTTTTGGGGGGTGGCGAATTTGAATCATCCGAATTTGAATGGGACGAATTTGAATGGGACGAACGGGGCAAACGTAG
>JBGCDW010000105.1:0-3268 GCA_045105775.1 Aureispira sp. | reverse complement strand
TTGTTATAATAATGATGTCTAGTGGTCGGGCTCCTGCTAATCCCACTATTTTATTGGGAGGCTGTTTTATTCTGTTTATGCTGCTTTTTGGTAATTATGCTGGGAGCATCCGCCCCAATTATTTTATTGGTATCCGAACACCTTGGACACTACAGTCGGATGAGGTTTGGAGAAAAACACATCGTCTTGCAGGACGTTTGTTGATAGGAGCAGCGTTGATTGGCCTTGTGCTTTTGCTACTACTGCCCTCTTCTTGGGGGATGCTAGGGGTTGTTGCACTCATGGTTGGGGCTTTGCTTATTCCTGTTGTCTATTCCTTTTTGTTGTTTCGAAAATTAGACCTCCCAGAATAACAAAAAAAGGCGACTAGCTTAACGCTAGTCGCCTCGTGGTTGGTTGGTTATGATTCATTGGCGAAATCCATAGATTTCTATATACATGGTCGTCTATAGTTCTGCAATAGCTCCATTAGAGTTGTTGGCAGTACCATAACGCTTCCAAGTTTTGTTTGTTTGAACCCAGATTTTACCTTCTTGGTCCAATTTGATGGCATCGTATGCTGTTTCTACGATCTCAAAACCTTGCTCATTAAGCAATCCCCATTTTCCCTCGATCATAATAGGAGCTACGCCATCGTTAAAGCTGCCTACCCAGTCATAACGCAAAGGCGTAAGACGCTTTCCTTGTTTGTTTACAAATGTCCATTTACCGTTTTTGCTAACAGCAGCATAGCCATTGTTGAACAAACGAATATCGGTATAAATTGGCTGGCAGATTTCATATCCTTGTTTGTTGATGATACCAAATTTACCTTCTGCTTCAATTAGAGCAGCACCTTCTTGGTACTCACTGATAATTACTGCTCCTGTATTAGTTGTTCCTTTGTTAGCTGCTGTAGTGTTGTTAGAAGTAAATAAAGCACTTCCAGAAACAGATTGGTGGCTTAGTAATTGAGCTTGTGTGTTGATAGCTAAAAGACTCAAAACCACGATTATTAGTGTGTTGCTTAAGTTTGTGAATGACCCTTTCATAATTGATAGTGTTGTGTTGTGTTGTTTAAAGTTAGTTTGTATTTCTTTTAAAATATTGTCTTCAATTTTTATTCTGTCGCGATTGATTGTTGTAATGTTTCTATCAAAGTTGCGACATTTAGTACAAAGCAATTAACAGTTCAAAAAAATTACCGCTCCAGCATATTCGGCTACTCCTTGAGTTGTTTTGATAAACATTTTTGGGGTGTAGCCTCAATTATCTTTTTTGGTAAATTCTTTACAAAGATTTTAAGTGTGTTTATTATTAAGGTAATGTCGCATCTTCCTTGTTTCCTTCTATCCACAAAATTCTATTTGGGTATTAATTTAATTCTGGAAGTATAATTTGTTGTCCCTTATTTTAGCCTCTTAATTATCTTTTTTTTTGCTTATTGTCAAAACATATGCTTTCTTGTAAAGCAACTTATCTTTTCTTTGTTGACACAAATTTAGACTATTATTTCAATAAATGCAAAGTTTCAATGTTAAAACAGAATTAAATTCGGAAGCTTTTGTCTTAATATTAACTTTTCGCCCAATTGTAGAGGCATACAGAATTTGGGACATATAGCTTTAAAGAAATATTTGTACCTTTAGTAACAGTCTATACCATTTTAATACATTTAATACATTGTAAATGCAAAATTTTAGTCGCCTGCTTTATGCGTTGCTATTTTTTCAAACTTTTATTTTTTTTTCTTGCGAATCTTCTATTTTTTCTCAATTACGTCCAGAAACACAAGAATTTCTAAGAAATCAGGAGCAAGCTCGTTGTGTTTGTTTGGAGCAATATGGTCAAAATTTTGTTCAAAAAATGGAGGAAGGAATTATCTATATTAATGGCCTACCAGAGCAATATGATCTGGATAATTTGTCTATTTCTGATCGTTACCAAATAAAAGTTGGTTTAATACCAGTAACGAGTCTGGTAAAAACGGTTTCTAACTGCATTGCCCGAAGAACAGCTCAAGTAGATGAGTTGACAGGTCTGCTGATTCAAGAAGATTTGAGAGTGGTGTTGCAATTGGACAGTACTTTATCCGACCAAGAACATCTTAGGCGAATCAATCAACCAAGTTTAGAATTATTGGATGAGCTATGCACAGAACATAAAATGGCTGTTGAGCGATTACAAGACTTAATGGAAGCCGCCACTATTTTGCCGCCAGGGCTGCAATAGTATTAAAATTTGTTTCCAGCTACGTTCTTACTACAAAAAAAATCGACTAGTCCTCTCCCGAACTAGTCGATACTATCTACAAATACAAGTAACTGTCAAACGTAGTTTCATAGGGACTCGAACCCCAATTGATAGCTTCGTAGGCTATAGTCTTATCCAGTTAGACGATGAAACTAGATCTCCCTGCGTGGTCTATCTCCCAAGTGACCATCAACAAGGAGAATGATAAAAATAATGATCCAAAACATGACTTTTTAAAATTTAGTATGGGTAATAGGAGTTGAACCTATATCCTCTGCGTCCCAAACGCAGTGCTTTCGCCTTGTTAAGCTACACCCATAATTTACAATTCTTATGACTATACTATATATATAGTACCTCTAGTGCGATTCGAACGCACACTGCATGGGATCTAAGTCAATTGCCTCTTCCAGTTGGGCTATAGAGGTATATAGGGCATCCAATGGGATTCGAACCCATGACAGGCTTACGCCTAGAAGGACCACAACCTTCCCGCTTAACCACTCGCGCACAGATACCAGTTAGGTCTTGATAGAGTACAGCCACATTAATAGACTGTATCGTAAAGACAATAGAATTCCTCCCTACAATACTACAGTAGTAGCATTACAGGTATAATTTGCTCTTCGCAAAAAAGAAACCCTTAAAATATATGTTTGTTATTTTTGGCTGGTGTTGTTTATCGCAGATACGCCGCTCGCTGCCAAAAGCTAGGTACTGTCTTTGGTCTAGTAATCGTCCGATTACTTACCTGACCTTCGGGGCGTTTGCCTGTAACTTGATGTGGTTGCATCGCAACATCTGCACCACACAAGTAAGGATACTGGGCGAGCACAGGAGCGATATGCTTGACAGACGTTCTCATACAATAGATTTATGGTGCGCGTCTGGTAGCTATTAGTACACTACCCTACGCACGACGTTAATAAATAAGATAACTTTAAAGTAATTGAGACAGATTTGATGAAGTAGCGTTACTACGCATTTTGAACAATGTCATCGTCGAGACTACAAATGTTCTCTAGGCATTCATTCT
>JBGCDW010000104.1:0-10735 GCA_045105775.1 Aureispira sp. | reverse complement strand
TGCCCAGCCTGACCATTGTATTAGTACCCAAAAGAAAACTAACCATTGGAGCATAGAAGAAGCCATTCCGTTTTTTCAACAGCCTGTTTCTATTCTGGTAGAGAATAATAAAAATGATGCCTACTTTGTAAGAGCTATTATTTATTATTTTGGAACGAATAAGGTAAAGGAACATTTAAAAAATGGCTGGATTCGTTTTGAAAATGCAGGGGGCTGTGGAAATGTACGCAACTTTTTAAAGGGTGCTTTGACTGTTTTTGAAGATCTAGGGAGTCGGTACAACAAACATGTAGGAGCTTATTTTAGAGGGTTGATTGTATTGGATAGTGATAAGGAGTGGCCGACACAGCCCGATCAACATACAAAACTCAAAAGAGAACTCAGTCAAGAGGATAAAATTAATAATGTGCATGTTCTGAAGAAGCGCATGATAGAAAACTATATGCCCGATGAAGTTTTTGGGGAAATATTGAATGGAGAGCATCAGCGTGTAGCTCATAAGGAAAAAACTTGGATTCAGACTTATCTTCGATTAACACCAAAGCAGAAGGATTACATCAAAATGGAGAAAAATAAGAATACAACCTTTGCCGATTCTTTGTTTGATAGTATATCGGAAGCGGATAGAGCCATTTTAAAGGAAGGTTTTTCTTATCCCAAGATAAAAAATAATTTACCACTACTTTTTAAACATTCCCCACAGGTACACAAGCAGACTTTAAAAAAGCGTTGCAAAAGCACAGATATAAACGAATTGCAAACGATTGTTGATAAAATTATAGCCTTATTATGAGTTCCAAACTAAAAATAGAAACTAGAGTTCGTTTGTTGCCTGCTTATATAGCCGATTTTGGACAAGGCAAGATGCAAATTCCATCTTTTCAGCGTGATTTTGTTTGGGATAAGGAACAAATAAGGCTGTTGTTTGATAGTATAAAGAATAATTATCCTATTGGTTCTATTCAATTTTGGGAACCGTTGGAGCAAAAAAAGGCATGGATCATTAAAGATGCTTCAATAGGGCCCTATAAAAGAATAACTAAAGATGATAATATAGAACGTCCTCGATATATTTTGGATGGCTTACAGCGTTTATCTTGTTTGTTTGGTTGTTTGACAAATCCTAAACAGTATGATAAAACTTTGTTTAAACTAGATCAAACAATATTCAATAAAATATTTGCCCTTTTTTATGATTTGGAGAAGGAGGAATTTATTCATTTGGGGCATCGACAAACTAATAAGGCATATCAAATTCCATTGTATGTTTTATTTGATTCTGTAGCTTATCGGCAATATTCAAGAAAATATCTTTATCAATTGGAGGATGAAGAAAAAATAAATTTGTATTTGGAACGCGCGGATACTTTGGCACATACCTTAATAAATTATCAGATTGCTTCTATTGAGCTTACTAACGCTACTGCAGATGAAGCAGTACAAATTTTTAAACGAGTCAATTCAACTGGAAGAGATATTTCACCTGACTGGATTATGTCAGCCTTAACAAGTAAAGGAGATTTTCGTTTATCGGATGAAATTGATGAATTATTGAAATATTTATCAATTTATAATTTTGGTAAAATAAAGAGAGAGGTTGTATTTCAGTCAATACGAAATGCTTTTGGTAAATTCTACTATGATACTACAATAGAAACGTTGGCTAAACGTAAAGATGTTATAGAGGTAGTTAGAAGTGTAATTAAAGCAGTTAAACAGACGGTGAAATTTTTGCACGATGAATTGCTAGTAGCTAATGCAAGTCTATTACCCTATAACCCTCAAATTATTTTTTTAAGTCAGTTTTTCTACAGGATAGGTTTAGAATTTATGACAAAGGAACAAGAAATTGCTCTGAAGAAGTGGTTTTGGTATACTACCTATAGTAATTATTTTACAGTATATAGTTCTATTGGTAAGTTAAGGGCTGTTTATTATCAGATGAACGCTTTTATAGATGGAACAATCAATGATCCTATCTATTATGATACAAAAAATAAGCTAATGGTGCAATCCTTTCCTGATAAGGTTAGTAAACGTGGTGTTCGTTCCAAGGCCTTACTACTATTTATGTTAAATCATGCTTTGGATCAAGATGGTTTAACCATAAAAGGTAAAGGAGGAAAAATTATTGACGAGTTTAAAGTTGGTCGTTTATTTGAGGAAGCAAAATCAACAGCCGAAAATTTTATTCCTGTTTATAGATTAAAAGCACAGGATTTTAAGGAATTGAGGCCAATATCTCCAACTTTTAAAAAACAAAAAGACTACGTTCGCGACTTAGAAGATACCAAAGAACACCCCAATCTATTTATATCAGCAGAAATGCAAGAAATATGGAAAAACAACCCCAATGAAGAGGGACAAGAGCAAATTTTGGAATTGAGAAAACAGTGGATTCAAGAAGCAGAACAAAAGTTTGTTGATAAGATAGGAGGGCTGAATTATGGTTCTCTTGAAACGGAAACATTAAGTTAAGATTAATCATTAAAAACAATAAAAAACATGAGCTTTCGCAAAGAAAAAGACTCTATTGGATATATTGATGTACCTGCGGACAAATATTGGGCAGCACAGACACAGCGTTCGCTACAAAATTTTAAAATCGGAGGGCAAAAAATGCCGCGTGAGGTGATTCGTGCTTTTGCGATTTTGAAAAAAGCAGCTGCACAAACCAATGCAGCATTGGGCGTATTGGATGCTGGAAAGGCAGATTTGATTGGGCGGGTATGTGATGAGATACTGGAAGGAAAATTGGACGATCAATTTCCGTTGGTGGTTTGGCAAACAGGATCAGGCACACAGTCCAATATGAATGTAAACGAGGTCATTGCCAATCGGGCGCATGTATTGCAAGGGGGAGATTTATTGGATTCGGAAAAGACCATTCACCCCAATGATGATGTCAATAAATCACAATCCTCTAATGATACCTTTCCTACGGCCATGCACATTGCGGCTTATCAAAAAGTGATAGAAGTAACGTTGCCAGGCATCAAAGCCTTGCGTGATACGTTGGCCGCCAAATCTGTTGCTTATAAAGATGTGGTAAAAATTGGCCGCACACACTTTATGGATGCTACACCTGTAACGGTTGGACAAGAATTGTCGGGATTTGTAGCACAATTGGACCACGCTACGAAGGCCATTAACAATACTTTGGCGCACTTGTCGGAGTTGGCATTGGGAGGCACCGCAGTGGGTACAGGTTTGAATACGCCCAAGGGCTATGCAAAATTGGTAGCCGAAAAGATTGCGACTCTATCGGGGTTGCCTTTTGTAACAGCTGAAAATAAATTTGAAGCATTGGCAGCACATGATGCCATTGTAGAGTCACATGGGGCTTTAAAAACGGCTGCTGTTTCTTTGATGAAAATTGGAAATGATATTAGAATGTTGGCATCAGGGCCACGCTGTGGTATTGGAGAGTATTTGATTCCTGCCAATGAGCCAGGCTCTTCTATTATGCCAGGCAAGGTAAATCCTACACAATCTGAAGCCTTGACGATGGCAATGGCGCAAGTAGCAGGGAATGATGTGGCGATTAATATTGGAGGCATGACAGGGCAGTTTCAGTTGAATGTCTTTAAGCCAATGATGATTTATAACTTCTTGATTTCTGCCCAATTGATTGGCGATGCTTCTGCAAGTTTTAATACAAATTGTGCGGCTGGTCTGGAGCCAAACCTAGAGTCTATTAAAGAAAATCTCAACAACTCCTTGATGTTGGTGACGGCTTTGAATACCAAAATTGGTTATGATAAATCTTCTGAAATTGCTAAAAAAGCGTATAAAGAAGGCAGTACATTAAAAGAAGCAGGTGTTGCGTTGGGTTACTTGACCGCAGAGGAGTTTGACCAGTGGGTGCGCCCTGAGGATATGATTGGTAGCTTGGAAGAATAGAACGCTTGTTTAGCTATACGAATTATACAAATAGGAGCTGTTTCATGGATAGAAACAAGCTCCTGTTTTTTTATGAATAGGTAGGTGTGCGATAAAGAATGTGTTTCAACCTGTACAAAGCACCCGATGCTTGGATCGCTTCACTAAGCCTGTGGCAGTTAGTGGGCAAATGCACTAAACGCAGGCTCAATGCTAGAGTGGTCTGTAATGATTTTCCCATCTTTGATGACCAGCGAAAAGCGAATGTGTTTTTCTTCTTCAAAACCATGATTGGTCCATTTCATCAAATAGACACCATTATCTATTTTTAAATCGGCTATCTTTTGTGTGCTAACTTGATAAATGGTAATATGGATATTGTCTTTCTCAAAAATATCTTTATAGAACTGGTAAATTTGTTTTTTGCCCTTTTTTAGTTTATTCGAGAGGGCAGGGGTTAGGATTGCATCTTTGGCATACAATTTCATAATTAAATCCAAATTATGATTATTAATAGCCAAGGCTAAATTGTCTAAAGTAGGAATATTGGGCTCGGCGATAATATCCTCTTGTGTAGTTGGGGTGGGATGTTTTTGTTCAGAAAAAGTTGCTTTGAAATGATTCCAAATTTCGGTATTGCTTTGTCCAAGCCTTTTCATAAAAATAAACTGAATGACAGCATGGATGGTTAATAACAACAACAACCCTTCAAAAATACCTAATCTCCAGACTAGTAAGCCACAGATTCCAGCCATAATGAGGGCATATCGTCCTTCTGCGCGAACATGGGCAATATTGGCAATCATTTTCCAGCCTGAAT
Source organism: Aureispira sp. (assembly GCA_045105775.1). Lineage (GTDB taxonomy): Bacteria > Bacteroidota > Bacteroidia > Chitinophagales > Saprospiraceae > Aureispira. The sequence goes on along the minus strand of JBGCDW010000104.1, from coordinate 6,033 downwards.
AAACCATGATGATGCCCAAAGCGTATTCGGGCAGGTGGGTTAAAAGAAATGGAAAAAACACAAAAATTAAGAGTACTAAAGAGGTGAATAGGTTAGATAGTTTGGTCACGGCACCTGCTACGGTGTTTGTAGTGCTTTTGGCCAGCCCGTCCAAGTTGGTCATACCACCAAAGAAGGTAGCACCTATATTGGCAACCCAAATAGCCAACAAGGAGTTATTGGAATCACATGTTCTTTTGAGTGGGTCTATTTTTTCAATGGCAACATTACTCATAACCTGTTCGATGACATCAATCACCCCCAGCATGATAGCATAACCTACCATTTTGAAGAGCAACCATAAAATTGCACCTCCTGAAATTGCACCAAAATGAGGCAGTGGCAATACCAGCTGAAAAGGAACGTTGTCAATTGTGATTTTTGGTAGTGGAAAAAAGAAACTGATGGCAACGGCTGTAGCTGTAATGGCTATATAGGGCAGGGCGGGCATGTTTTTTTTGTACGCTTTGTACAACCAAACAAAGGCAATAAATGAAATGATACTCAAAATAAGGACAACTTCTCGCTCGTAATTGAGCCAAGTATCGGTTTCGTGTTCAATATCGTAAAGGAAGGGGATGAATTTCAGCGCAATTTTTAAACCAACACCTGCTAGTAAGCCTTCTACCAAGTAATGAGGAACTACTTTTAATATGAACCGTTCTAATTGGAATTTCCATACAATCATCTGAAAGATGGCTGTTAGAAGGATAACAAATGGCATGTTCTCCATGCCAAATGTATGCACACCCAATGCCAAAACAGGAGCCAAGCCTGCCGCCACTCCAGGCATCCCAGTGTAGTTGCCCGGTTTGAATAAATAAGTGATAAAACTAATTAGTCCTGCAAAAATAACGGTATAAAGCCCTGTCATAATTGGGTAATCGGACATTAAACAAATTCCGACTGTCAAAGGCACAGCCATGATACCCGTAACTGTACCAGCAAGAGCATCTCGTTTTACGTATTTGAATATGGTATTAACTGATTGCATTTTTTAGCGTTTAATTTTACAAATTCTGTTTCTGTAAAGTTGAATAGTGTAAAGTAAATTCATTCTAACGGCTTAAAAAATGACATAACTTGGCTGAATTTGTGATTTTTGTTACATTTTTGGACATCAAAAGTTACAAAGAACAATGAAGGACTTGAAAATCAGCTATTTAAATTTTGAAAGTGATAGGATACTCTCTGCTTTGCCCCCCAAAGACAAAGCGTATTTTTTGAGTTTTGCCCAAAGGCTTCTATTTAAAAAAAGCAAATTAATTTTTTATGAAAGGGGAACGCCAACAGGGCTTTTCTTGGTCAAGGAGGGGCGAGCCAAAATTTATAAAACAGGTATTTATGGAAAAGATCAGATTTTTTATATCTACAAAAAAGGAGATTTGTTTGGTTATCATGCTTTGCTTGCCAATGAAAGGTATGAAGATTCATGTGAGGCATTGGAGGATTGTGAGATTCTCTTTTTTAGCAAAAGAGATGTGGAGCATTTATTAGAAAAAATTCAAAAATTGAAATTATTGTTCCTCCAGAATATGAGCCATGAATTTGGGGTGCTTGTAAATACGATTACTATTTTGGCCCAAAAACCTTTAAGGCAACGATTAGCTTTGTATCTGTTGATATTGCATGAGCGATATTTTGATGAAAAAAGCCAAAAAGCAGTAATCAATTTGTCTAGAGAAGATTTGGCCAATATAATTGGTACAGCAAGAGAAAGCCTTGGACGATTATTGAAGGATTTCAAGGAGGAGGGCTTAATTAAAATTAATAAACGAACAATAGAAATTGTTGATTTTGAAAGAATGGAAAAATTAGCAGAATCGTAGCTATAGGGTGAAATAGTTTTTTAGATTAAAAACAATGAGCTAACCCAGTTTGTGAGTTAGCTCATGATTATGTAATATATTATTGTTTTATCAAATTTATTTACTAATAACCAATTTGGTTGATTTCACAATCTTGCCTTCTTGATCTTTTAATAGGACAAAGTAAGTGCTACTAGCCCACTCATTTACTGGAATTTCCATGCTACCTTTAGCAGCGTTAGATGTTTGGTTGTAGACCATTTTACCATTGCTATTAATAACACTCAATTGAACCGATTTAGCAGATGTTTGATAACGTACTTGTACGATGCTAGATGCAGGATTAGGATTAACGTCTAATAAGACAGAAGCACGTTCTAGGATTCCTCCTCCGTCATCATCATCATCATCATCATTGCTACCAGTTCCGCCGCCACCATTGTTGTCACAACCGTCTAGGAGGAAACTAGTAGAACAATCGGGGGCACAACCATTCGCGTCTGTTACATTTACGACAAATTGGCCAGCATTTAGATTGGAGAAATTACCTGTTGTATTGGAACTTGTTGAAGATGTAGTAAAGTTAGCTAAGTTATAGCTATATGGAGCCGTACCACCAGAAGCAGCCACTACGGCACTACCATCATTGCCTGCACAGGTTTCATCAGAAGTAGAGACAAGTGTTAAATCTACAGGAGCAGGATCTGCAACTGTTACGGTTACCATATCTGTACAACCATTGGCATCAGTAAGAGTAGCTGTATAAACACCAGCACATAGATTGTTAATAGTAGTGGTTGTTGCACCATTGCTCCAAAGAACAGAGAAAGCCGTAGACCCTGTTGCCGTAGCCGTAGCCGTAACAGTAGCCGTGCCATCACAGTCCCCTATACAAGAAGGATTGGTGCTCGTACCTACTCCTACAATACCTGGCGTATTTGGAATGGTGATCGTGGTGTCATACACACAGTAGTTCATATCACAAACACGGAACGTATAAGTACCAGGAGCTAGGTTGTTAAATGTTGGGCTACCTTGAGATTGGCCATTGATGTAGTACAAGAATGAATTGGTGCCACCAGAAGCCGACAAGGTAATACTACCATTAGACTGTCCACAAAGGGCAGGGCTAAGACTTACTACAGAAATCTGAATTGGATCGGGTTCAACGATCGTAACAGAGGTAGTTTGTGTACAACCATTGTCATCCATAACCACTACCGTATAGGTGCCAGCTGCAAGGAAATCAAAGTCTGCACTAGTTTGGAAACTGTTGCCACCATCAATAGAATACATATAAGGTGCGGTGCCTGCTGTAGCATTTACATGAATAGACCCACTTAGATTGCTTGTATCTCTAGTATTGATAGAGTTAGAAGGACAATCTACATTTTGAGCAGTAGCAGATATTGCCAATGGAACCACATTACCATTAATGGTAAAGGTCTGGCCACTACAAGAGGGGGTACAGCCATTGACATCTACAACCCAAATAGTATAGTTGCCAGCAGGTAGACCTGTAAATAAGCCTGTAGTATTGTTATAGAATGTTCCTGTAGTCCAGTTTACGATTTGGTAATTGTAAGGAGCGACACCTCCACTAGCTACAATAATAGCGGTACCATCACTGCTATCACAGGCCAAATCTGTAGAAGAAATAAGTGCAACGGTTAACGAATCACAAAGTGGAGGTGGGGGAGGTGCGGTAACATTAATGGTGTAGGTAAAGGTATTCTGACCCACTACAGGGCAAAAATCATCTCTTACATTTACTGTAAAGGTATAAGTACCAGCAGCAGTAGGTGTCCAACAGAATCTACCATTAGCAAAAGGAATACCATTAGTAGTGAAGGTAGCACCTGGAATAGCATTGTTCCAAGTTAGCGTGGTGGTTTGGCCTACATCTGCATCATTAGAAAATAGATCAAAGCACAATTGGTTATTTACCTGTACCGAAGTTGTAAAATCACTCGTATTATTAATACCGCTTAATGTTGGTATTGTATTAGAACAAGGAACAGCCGTAAATTGAATATCACGTACAATTTGTCCAATCAATACCCCATTTCTAAATTCTTGTACCGCTACACACAAAACACCAACTTGAGCGATTGTGGGTGTAAATGAGATCGCACCCGTATTGGGATCAATACTCAATCCAGTAGCAGCCAAGGGGGCTGTAGCACTAAAGCCAGCAGCATAACCCACAGGTATACTATCGCGGGAGTAACAATCTACAAAAGAATAAACCAAGTCATCACCATCGGCATCTATAGCCCCATGATTGTAAAAGATAGGCTGTCCTACACAACCAAAGGGAACTGGATCATTGGTAAATACGGGTGAACTATTGCAAAGTCTATTATTGGTAATTGTAGCCTCAACATACATACTTTCGCTCATTGGATTAGCTAGAGTAGTGATGGCACCATTGCGACAACACATTTGATAGCTTAATGTCAAATCCGTACAAGTACTCGGAACCGTAAGGGTATCTACAAAGGTATATTTTTCAATCCCAAAAACACCATTTCCTCCATTGCAGGCAGTACCTACAATACCAGGACAAGAAGGGGTAATTTCTTCTACGGTACGATTGCCCAATGAAATGGTACCATTGCCACAAGAGCCATTCCAACGAACAGTAGCTCTATTGGTAACAGAAATGCCATTACAATCACGATAAAAGGATAGGACTACACGATATTGGTTATTGCCAATACAACTGTAGGTTAAGTCTAAGCCCATAGAATGAGTGGCTTGGGCATTTTGTGTGCAACACATCAAACAGCCCAATATACAGAGCCATTGCCAGTGTTGAGTTAATAATCTGAACATAATAATGTAAATTAGGAAAGGTTAATAAAAGTATTCAAATTATAAATACGTAGGAGAGTTGTATTTATAAATAGTGTTGTCTTCAAGTAGATTCTTTAAGAATAAGAACGTGAGGGTTTTACTAAATGTACACTTCTATTTTTATAAAAACAAGTATTTTTTATTAATTCAGTATTTAACTAAATGCTTGTGTAGTCTTATTCTTTGCACATATTTCTTTATTCTAAAAATTGCAATGTTTTTTTTATTAATTAGATGGTTTGAAGGAAATAAGCCTTTTTACTATGATTTTGAGGCATTACAAAAATGTTTTGCCCTACAAGTGTTCAAAACTTAAGTGAAATACGAAGTGGAAGAACTGCTTAATTGCTATGAAAATACAAAAGAATGTGGAGATAATTCTTGTTTAGAAATAATTATACAAGTCATCCCTTAAGTGGGAAAGATTTTAAGATTGATAAGCCAACTGATGGCGAGTCTTAGTCTGTAAAGCGGCAAGAAAGTTTTTTTCTACCGTTTTCCAGTTCTAGGACACCACTTGTTAGTAATCTTACGAGCAAACTTCCTATAATCAGCGAGCAGCATCAGCACAAAATTCATAACAATGGTAGTAAGGATGAGCAGTTTAAGTGTATTTTTCCAAAACCAAAGTCTAGGAGATTGGATCCCCATAGCGGTTTTACCAATTCTACATCCCATCGTTTCATATAAGATTTTAGTACCGACCAAGCCATTCCATTGGCGTCAATTTTTACATCTGTTAAGAAATAAATAGGTGGTCTACCTTGCTTTGGGTCTATTACAATAACCAGATAAAGCTATTTTTCAGTGATTTCTGGATCACGAACAAGCATCTTTTCCCTTCTTCCCTAGTTTTTTCTCCGTCTTTTTCAATAAAAACTTCTTGGCATCTTCATAGCTCCAATGCTTATCTCTTAATAGATTACTTAGCCGTTTTATCCCTGCAGGCGCATGTTCTGGACCATTTACATACGCCCCTAATTCACTTAATAACAAACTATTAGCCTGATTTCTAAATTGCAGCATCCCTATAAAGCTATCAAAGACAGTATACGTTAAACGTTTATCTAGTTTTTCGCGTAAATCACCTACTAATGGCTCTAAATATTCTACTGCTTGATGGATAAATTTTGGCGCGTTCTTTTTCGCTTCTAATTTTTTACCCTTACTTTTAATATACTTTTTATAATAGACATTATCACGACTGGAGTTGTACAGAGACAAAAAGTAAGGTTTTTTCATCAATCAAGGCAAAAATTTAGTTCATAGCAGTGCTATGGAATCAATTTTTAACGATGAGTGAGGGAAAAAGATGCTTTTTTCGCTA
>JBGCDW010000103.1:0-24261 GCA_045105775.1 Aureispira sp. | reverse complement strand
TAATAAGTAACCTTTTACTTTTTCTAGATGCTCTGACTTCATAATGTTTTATTGGATTTCTTTAAAATAAAAATGTATGCACTCTATGAAGTTGTTTAAGAATAGCCTAATGTCGCTAATGAAAGCTAATTTTTTCCTACTCATCGTTAAAAATTGACTCCATAGCGCTGCTATGAACTAAATGCGCTAGGACTTTTACTTACGTGAGCCCTTCGGGGTTGTACCTTTTAGGTACAACCCACGCAGATCGCTTTGCGAGTGCCTTGATTACTTCGTGAGCTCGCAAGCTCGGTTAGAATCAAATTATCACTCATTATCAACGCTATTCCATTTTTAAACAACTTCTATTTTATTATTATCTTTTTACATGTTCTTGTTGTCAATAAATAGATCGTATAAAAAAGAGCTTCTTTTGCCGAAATTTACCATTTTTTTGTTATTTATTGCAATTAATACTTCGTGGATTTTTTACCAAAAAGATAAAAACAGCTTGCATCTAAGTAATTGTACTTATATAAGCCTCTCTGCTGTTGATTGTAGGATTATTTTTTGCAAGTTTTTGGCAATATTATAGCAAATTGCATTGAGAACAACGCCTAATTTTTAAAATTTGTTCGCTGAAAAAGCATTCATTTACTTTTTGGGGATAAAATACCTTTTGGAAGCGACCAACTCCCTATTTTCTGGATAAAATTATTCTTTTGGATTTAGTACGTACACATTTAGAAGCCTTAATATTTGCCAGTGAGCAACCGATTAGTTTCAAGGAATTGCAACAATGTTTGAGCAAAGCATTGGATGAATCTATTGATAAAGTTATGCTCCAAACGCTGTTGATGCAATTGCAGGACAAATACCAACAACCAAGTTTTTCCTTTGAAATTGTAGAAATTGCAGGCGGCTACCAATTCTTGACCAAACCTGCTTTTGAAGCCACATTGCAGGTGTTATTACAACAAAGAAGTAATAAAAAACTCAGCAAAACCACTTTAGAGACTCTAGCCGTTATTGCTTATCGCCAACCCATCCCAAAATCTGAGATGGAGCGTATTCGTGGGGTCAGTTGTGACTATGCTGTTCGTAAATTGCTAGAAAAAGATTTAATTTATATTGCTGGACGCTCCAAAGATCCAGGTCGTCCCTTGCTTTATGGCACCAGCGAAAAATTTATGCAACACTTTGGACTGGGTTCGCTTAAAGACATGCCCAAACTCAAAGAATTTAAAATAGAAGACAATCAAATTGGAATACTAGACGAAGAAGCTTCCTAGTACACCAACCTAAAAAGCAACGCAATGACATTTAACCTTGGAGACTATGTAAAAATTAAGCCCAATAGGGCTTTACCTCATCTTGGGATAGCCAAAGACTGGGTGGGTCAAATTGAAGATTTCTTTGAGGACGAAGCCATGTATTTAGTCCTTTTGGATGCACCTACTGTTGACCAGCTTAGTGACGCATGGATTATGAAAGCCTTGGAAGAAGGTGCAGAACCTTTTATAGAGTTTTTTGATGTAGACGAACTGGAATTGACGACTAGAAGGGATACCGATGACCAAATGAGGAAGGCACTGGATAATTTATCCAATCGTGCTCTGGCCTTAGAAGAGCAAGTAGAAGAGCTGCGCGACCAATACAATAAGGCATTCATTAGCCAATTTAAAGAAAGTTCATTTTTTTACAATTTGACCGCCATTGAGCAAGAACAGACTGCTTTTATTCTTCAAAATTTCATAGAAACGCTCTATTTATATGAGCGAATTACTATTGATGAGTGGTCTGTAGAAGCCATCACCAATTGTTGTTTGGATGTGATTCCAAGTACTTTTGTAGCGGATGAAGTGGTTTTTGAGCTATACGGAACAGTAGTGCTGGCATTTTTACAGTTTCTTAAAAATGGAAATCTGCTTCGTAAGGCAGATACACTGATTGCCACTGTAGAAAAACTAAGCCCTCAGATTCCCCAAAAAGCGCGCAAAAAGAGCGATTGGACAGCTGAAAAACGCTATCTCATGCAAGCTAAAGCCGCAGGAATTGAATTCAAAGATCAGGATGAAGCCGATGCTTATGTTTTGGAGAAACATTTATCATCCAATAGAATGACGAGTTCTTATTCTAGCGTTAGCTTGCCCAAACTAGGTCGAAACGAAAAAATAACGGTGCAGTACGAAGATGGTCGGGTGGTAGAACATGTAAAATTTAAAAAAGTAAAAAATGACTTAGAGAATGGTTTATGCACTATTCTATCCCAATAATCATCTTTAATCCTAAAAGAAATGGCTGCAATAAAAAAAAGTACCGCCCCTCCTATCAAACGTTATTCCATCATTCGAGCTTGGTTGGTAGGCACCATCTGTGGCTTGGTAGCATTGGCTATCGGCTATGCTGTTGATGCCGAAATTATCAACAACACTTGGGAGTTTTTATTTGCTCCTGCTGCTGTGGGAATTTTAATGCCTATTCTCAATTTTAAACCCCTGTCTAAATTATCCATTGTATTGCTTCCTCCTATGTATGCCTTGAGTGGTTTTGGGATGGTAGTAGGCCCTCTATTGATGTCTTATCTGGGCTTTGAAAAGAGTAACTTTGGTTCCACTATAGGAATGTTGATTGAAACGGTTCCTTTCTTTATTGTTGCAAGTATGCTTTACAGATGGTATAGTGGCCTTGCCAATCAAAAATCTGTCCTTGTATACTTGATTTATGGGGTTACCTCTGTGGTAGTAAGTATGCTCTTGTTTAACGACAACTATCCTGCTTGGATGATTTATGGTGGTTATTTGGGTTTTGGGTCCTTTTTATTCAGCTTATTACACCTCAATCGCCCACTATCGCGCCCAAAGTAAGTTATTTTTATTAGTTGATAACCACACCTTATGAAACGAGTAACTGGTATAGGAGGTATTTTTTTGCCTGCAAAAATCCCAATCAAATGAAGACTTGGTACCAAATACCTTTGGGATTACAAACCGATCAATGGGGAACTTTGGAAACCTAATGATTCGGCCTATGATAACATTGTAGAAGGCCACACCAAATAATATTTAAGTACTCAAACGTGTTTTAACAATCCTAAATTGTTTTGTATCTGAGCTAACAACACCTTGTCCAAATCAGCATTTTTCAATTGCATTTCATGCCAATGAATATAGCGTTGATAATCCAGCATTTGTTTTGTTCCCAGACGCTCTTTTAAAGCGTTCCATGCTCTTTGATTTCGTTGTCTAGGTACTTCAAATACATAAGATACTTGTATCATCGCTTCTTGACATTGCGGGCAAAACTCTTGTTGCTGTATATGAACAGCATCAATATATTGGACAATATTTAGCCTCTGGTTGCTGGCATAATACGTTTCCATTAAGCTATGGATATTCTCTTTGGCTCTTTTATGCTTTCTATCCTCATCCGAAGCACGTTTAAAACCTTTTTGGCAGTGCAAACAAATGTAATGCTTTTTGTAATTTTTGGCAGGCAACCACTCAAACCCCATAGTTAATGATTTAAAAAAGGCTCTATTGAAAATTGATTCAATAGAGCTTCTTGTAAAAATTATTTCTATAACACAGCTTATACCGCTTGACTCAATACAGCCAACTTAGTTCTGCTCAAGTGTGCTTCTGCATATTCTTTGGTTACTTCAAACTCCTCCACTTCTTCTTGAGAAGGCAATTCAAACATGGCATCGTTCATAATGGCTTCACAAATCGAACGCAAGCCACGTGCGCCCAAACTGTATTCTACAGTTTTATCTACAACAAAATTCAACGCCTCTTCGGTAAACGTCAACTCAATATTTTCCATTTCAAATAAGCGTTGATATTGCTTAATGAGTGCGTTTTTAGGCTCTGTCAAGATACGGCGCAAGGTCTCTTTGTCTAAAGGATCTAAGTACGTTAGTACGGGCATACGACCCAACAGCTCAGGAATCAATCCAAAAGATTTTAGATCTTGGTGCGAAACATATTGCAATAAATTGTCCGTATCAATTTTATCCTCTTCCTTCTTTTTAAAGCCAATGACTTGTGTATTGATTCTTTTGGCAATTTGCTTTTCGATTCCAGCAAAAGCCCCACCACAAATAAACAATACATTTTTGGTGTTTACTTTTACTAATTTTTGCTCTGGATGCTTTCTTCCCCCTTGGGGTGGCACCAATATATCCGTTCCTTCCAACATCTTGAGCAACGCTTGTTGCACGCCCTCCCCAGAAACATCTCTGGTAATAGAAGGATTATCATTCTTGCGAGCTACTTTGTCAATTTCATCAATGTACACAATGCCTCTTTCGGCAGCCACTACATCGTAATCGCAAGCTTGCAACAAACGGGTGAGCATACTTTCTACATCTTCTCCCACATACCCCGCTTCTGTAAACACAGTTGCATCTACAATAGTAAAGGGTACATTGAGCAATCGGGCAATGGTACGTGCCAAAAGCGTTTTACCTGTTCCCGTGCGCCCAACCATCACTACGTTAGATTTTTCAATTTCTACGCCATCTTCTTCCTCCTTATACTGTTGCAAAATTCGTTTGTAATGGTTGTAAACAGCCACTGCCAATACCTTTTTGCTATCGTCTTGCCCAATCACATACTCGTCCAATCGAGTCTTGATTTCCTTGGGCTTCAACATCATCATATCCTTGCCTTGAATAGGGCTTACCTCTATGGGTTCATCTTCCATAAAGGCCATTATTTCATCCTCTATAATAGTTTTAGCCTGTTCTACACAAGTTTCACAAATATAGGCATCTAAACCCGATATAAGTACCTCCGCTTGCTCCTTAGGCTTACGACAAAAAGAACATGTTGCTCCAGGTTTTGTCATGATATTGTTTTTAGTAATTACGTTGCAAATGCTGCGTTCAATAATCCATTTAGCTCATTGGATTTTTACAAAAAAGATGATTGTATCTACAACGTAATGTTTTTGAATTAATAAGTAAAGATAAGTCCAAAATACAAGACTTATTGTTCTTTGGTGGGTATGTAGGTAGAATAGTTTTCTTGATGCAATGATTCTCTTCAATAATTGCATCAAGATACAAAGATAGTACATTCTAAAAAGAAAACAAGTTGAAACCTACAACTAAGTAGGTTCAACTTGTTCTTTTAATGTTTTTTATCACTATTACTTTGTCAATTTTCATACGAAGTAATGTGTTTGCACTTAAAATGCTTATTCCTTACGCTCTAATACTTCGTCTACTAGCCCATATTCTTTAGCTTCTAAAGCCGTCATCCAGTTGTCGCGCTCGCAATCCTCTTCGATTTTGTCATAAGACTGTCCTGTATGTTTGGCCAAGATGTCGTACAATTCTTTCTGCAATTGCTTAATCAATTTGTAAGAGATTTCCATGTCCGTTACTTGTCCTTGCATTCCACCTAAAGGTTGGTGAATCATCACACGGCTATGGGGCAAACAACTACGCTTACCTTCCGCACCAGCACAAAGCAATACTGCTCCCATAGAAGCCGCCAACCCTGTACAAATTGTTCCTACATCGGGTGTTACATACTGCATGGTATCATAAATACCTTGTCCAGCAATAACCGATCCTCCAGGACTGTTTACAAAAATTTGGATATCGCGCTTAGGATCGGTAGACTCTAAGAACAACAACTGTGCTTGGATTACATTGGCAATGTAATCATTAACCCCTGTTCCCAAGAAAATAATTCTATCCATCATCAGACGAGAGAATACATCCATAGCAGCAATGTTCATCTTGCGCTCTTCAATAACATTGGGAGTCATGCTGGTAATGTTAGGCCATGCCGTTTGAACATTTTGTTCCATGTAAGTATCCAAGTGCATACCTGTCATGCCCATATGCTTGACAGCATATTTTCTAAACTCGTTTTTATTAAACATCTTGTTCTATTTTGTTTTATGTGAATTGTTATAATGGGTATATAGGGCTTATTGTTCAATTAAATGCCGCCCCAAATCGTTAAAATTATGTTTTCCTTCTTTTGATTCTTGTAACAGCGTCAAAAAATCTTGTTGTTTTATTCTTAATATCCCTCTGTGCCAAACAAAGGGCGTTCCGTGCAGCAAAATATCGCGTTGCATGGCCAATCGTTTCCAAAAGCGTTTTTCATGGACTACAAATTGCTTAGGTTCATGTACTAATACACGTACCTGATTTTTGGCGATTAAACCATACTTTTCTATTGTTTTTACTTCATCCCAAGGAACAAGCCCAATAGTATACTGATGGGTAAAATCAATAAAGCCCTCTTCTTTGAGCTCTAAGGCGGGTGCTGTTCCTAGCAAGGCATCAAAAAAATTTCGTTGAGGATGAAATAAAAACAGCAATACAATAGTAATAATTACAGTTCCCAAACCAACCCCAGCAATAAAATAATTGCCTGATACCACAAAAGAAACCATCAAAAAATTGACCCCTAAATCTTGCAAAAGATATGTTTTGTTATAGGAAATAATGTTGGTAGACATGAAGTAGTTGTTGCTTAGTTGGATTGAACCATCAATATTATACCAGAGCCAAATAATACGTCAAAATAACCGAATTTAAGTAATTTTGACAGGTGAAATTTAGTAATGTTTTGGCGATGATTGGATAATATTTTACAAGTTTTCTACTTTCTGTAGAATTTCCCTTTACATCTAATTAATTATCAAAACATTAGCACTTTTCCTTATAGTTTATACTGTTTTTGATAAGAGAGCACCCGTCCTTGTTTTACGTTATACAAGCATCCAATGTTCTAAATTATTTATTTTTTATCAACAATTGTAAATAATTCTTAAAAGTAATTTTTTTGTGTCGCTCTACACGGTTTAGGTAATCTTCTACACTACTAGTAGCGATATCCAATTCTCGTTGATAACGCTTTAATTCGCTCAAATCACGCTGTATTTTCTTATGCTGCAAGCGTTTTTTTTGTCCTTTTAATTGTTCTTGAAGATATGCTATCTGTATTCGAGCCAGAGTGGCCTTAGCTTCACTGTCTGCAATCAATTTTTCATACTGTGCTTGATACCGCTGCGTTACACGTTGCTCTTCGACCACATAAGCTGTTTCCAACTCTTCTACATAGGTGCTAACCGTTTCATAATGTTGTTGGAGCTGTTGATAAGGCTCCCCCAGTTGCTCGGCTGGAATCAATACCTTTACCTGCTGCAATTGCCTTTGTTTAGATTGTTCCAATTTGCCAATTTCCATGCGTTCACTATCCTGAATGGCATGGAGTCGCGTTTGAATGCTCGCATTCATTTTTTGCTCTTCCTCTAGTATTTTTTTGCGCTCATGCTTAATTTCATCCATCCAATACAGCATATTGCGTAGGATTGGCTTAGAAACTCCCATTCTGTGCAAGAAAACTTTCTGTCCGCTATTTAGCTCTATATATTGCTCATTCACATCAATGCGCGCCACCTGCAACAGAGAATAAAATCTAGCTGCCCGAAAATTATCTTGCAACATACTATTCAACTTAGGATTTCTTTTGACCCCATTCCAGAGCCGAGGCCACTGTTTGATAAGATTTGCCTCTTTGTCCAATTGCTTATACAGTTGGTCTAATGCTCGTTTTTGTGTCGCTTTTAAACGTGTCCGTTCATCTTGCTTTCGCTGTTCCAATTTACTCAATCGCTTATCAAACAATTGCTCGATGGCTATTTTCTCTTGCTCATACGTTTCGTTTTTGGTTTGGATGGCATGGCGAAGACTCAACTCCTGCACCGCTCTTTTTTGTTCTATATCCAAGGCCGCTCTAATTTGCGACAAACTTCGATATTGGTCTATATCTACTCTGGCAACTGCACGGTTGGTTTTGGCCTCTTGCACAAACGATTCATTGATGTATTCGTAATCTTGGTTGGCTTTTTCGTTCAATACTTTTACACGCTCATCTTGAACCTTCAGATAATCTTGCAAGCCTTGGATTTCTTGTTGAATAAATCCTAGAATATTCTTAATATGCAGAGTCGTTTTGCCCAATCGACGTCTCAGCCGCTTTCGTTTTTTGGTGGTCTTGCTCTTGATGTACTGGTGTTTCTTTTTGGCTTTGCCCAATTCCTTTTCTTCTCTCTGTAGCTGTTTATACTCCTTTGTCTTCTTAAACTCCTCCTGCACCTTTCCTAAAAATATCCCCATTACTAAAAATGCCATTATTGGAATCCCCGCCACAGCACAACCTATACACATCGCTAGTACAACCAAGAGATGCAATGGCTTAATTCTTTCTAATTTTCTAAACGCAACATACTGATCAGGACTCAAGTTGGGTACGGCAGGTATGTTGCTGTTTTCTTCGTCTAATACTTGTAATGCACCAACACTCTTATCCAAAGCAGGTAATGTAACCTTATTGGAAGGTAAAGCCATATACATTTTGCGACGGCTTTTTTTGTGTTTGAGAATGTGCCCATAACGCTCGTGGGCAGCTTTGTCATCAATAGTCAGCAAGAGTGCCGCACACCACTCTTCGGCTGTAGGGCGCATTTCTGGATATTCTTGCCCATCTACAAAACAACGCATAAATAAATGCTGTAACTCTTCATCCAATCCATTAAATGCTTGATGGGGCGGCGGTATAATACTGAAAGAATTGGCATGTTTGGGATCGTGTACAAAAAAACCAGCTTCTATCTTTTGGGCCAACGTTGTCAAGTGTTCATAGGGCACTTTGGTACTCGCTGCAAACGGATGAATTCCAAAAAACATTTTGTACAAAATAACCCCCAAACCAAATAAATCCCAAGATTGATGCTGGGTAGCATCATAATTCAAATTTTGATAATGCTCAGGAGGCGTATATTCTGGCGTCGCAACAGGCGCGTCAAAGAGTGTTTCTTGCCCTTCTACCACTTCCACAGAATCGGTATCAACAATCGAAACCAAACCATTGGGCTGAATGATAATGTTGTCTGGTTTCATATCCACCAAAACATAGCGTTCCATCTTGTGTACTTGATGAATCGCTGCACAAAGATTAAAACCCAACCGAAGTCGATAAGTCCCCGCTTCCTCCCCTTCTTTAAAAGAAAAACGCTTCCAACGAGCGCGTAATTTTCGGGGAATTTTGGGCGTGCACAAAATTTCTAGTTTTTCGCCTTTGGTATAAGGCATAATAAACCCTGCAAATGCCCCATTTTTAAGCAACACATCGGTACACCAAACCACGGCAGTATGTCCACCCTCTATTTCTTGGGCAGCATCTGGCCGATACGTAGCCAAGTACTCAATTTTGCGCGCACGATCTTCGGTCAATTTATGAGCGTGATAAATTTTGGCAACATACTTTTTTTGGTACGCTACAGGCGAAACTATATGGTATAAATTGCCCTCTCCCCCTCCTGCAAAAGGATCTTGACTCAACACAATCTGTTCATTGCTGTGTTGTAGTAAATAGGTTTCTGTTTCTTTATTAGAACGCCCTGTTTGCATAGATTATTTTCGTCCGCTATCTAGTTTAATGTTATCCTTTTATTCCTTATGTAAATGTCGCATCGGCATCTCCATCTTGCAATACTACGGTATTGGTTGCTTCCAACGCCTCTTGCAATACCTTACCAATAATATAATGGCGTTGAAAAGCACGCAAACGAAAAAAAGGATGTTTTCTTTTGGGCAATACACTTATCAATTGGGGTTGAAAGACCGTTAAAGTTTCAGCATTCATGGCCAACAAATGTTGATCAATTAATTGCCATACAATTTCTTCCATTCCAGTCTGAACATACACATAAGGTAATTTAACACTTCCTGCTCTATAACTCATAATGATTACTGCTACGACCTCTAATGTAGCATTGTATACCTTGATTGCCAAAAAATAAAAGGTAGTATCTACAGAAGAAAAATGATACCGTTGAGCATTTCTATCCTTAAGTGGTGCTTGCAACAACCAAGGGTTGCTCAACAACCAATCCAGTTCTGCCCGATCTCGATGAATCAACTCGCCATTTTGCTTTGCTTGTATAAACGTCCAAGCCTCGTCATCTAGTTCCACCAAATACTCAAAAGAATACCCCTGTTTTTCTATAGAAGGTGTTGGGTGCAGCCATAAGCGCACCGTATTGGGCAAGGACAATACACCATCCGCCAATTTCAAGAGTGGTTGCCACTTTTGCCAACGCGGCGACTTCTTGGGCAATAATGTAGCTAAATTGGGGCGTAAATAGCCGCGCCACCCCTTGGGTTTTGCCAAGTCTATAAAATGGCCACTGCGATCATACAAGCCTTTGGCGGCTGGGGTAAATTCTGTTACCAATATCTTGTATTCCCACGCTTCAAAAACAGTTTGTAGCAGGCGTTTAGCAATCCCTTTTCCGCGCATTTTGGGGTTCACCCACATACAACTCAACCAACCCACATGCTCCACCCTATTCTCAAAATACAAATCATCGGCAAATACCCCCAAGTAAGCCACTAATTCGTCGGCTTCATACACCAATACCAACACCACATCTTCAGGCCGTGCTCTAGGATTGCGCTCTTGTGACAAAGCACGCTGTTTGCTAATGGCAATATAGTCTGATTGGGTGTAGGCATCAGAATAAACATAACGCTTCAACTCCCTCAATGGTAGACTTTTAAACTGCATAAGAAACTAATTTTATGCGTGAGCAAATAGTTGTTTCAATCCCTTTTTTAATTCTCTTGAATTGCTTATTTTTTGTTATAAAAAATATAGCCCAGCTCTGCCAATACTTGAAAGCTTGTTGTTTTTTTAGTACCTTAGCTATGCAATTTTTTATTCTACGCCAAACATACTTCAAGTTATGGGTTTTTATGGTCACGCTACTCAACTCAATGGAAAAAAAGTCCTCAATTTCTCCCCCGAAAAAGGTATAGAAGATACCGAGGCCGCTTATCGTTTTTATACAGAATATGACAGCGAACAAAATGTGCCAGACAATTTAAGAAAATTCATTGAAGATGACAAAGTAGCCCAAATTGATAGTTTGGTATTTGGTATGCTCGGTGAGTACGATGAGACCCCCGATACTATTTTGGAAGTTCTTATAGAGCATAAAGATAAACTAAAACATCTCAAAGCCATTTTTGTAGGTGATATTACTCAAGAGGAAAATGAAGTATCTTGGATTGAAAACACCTCTTACCACAATTTTTTTAAAGCTTTTCCTCAATTGGAATACTTCCAAGTACGTGGGGGAAATGGATTGACCTTAGGGGTGCTTGATTCATCTTCGTTGCATACACTTATTGTAGAAACAGGTGGAATGCCAGGCAATATTTTTTCTAATTTGGCCGAATCCAATTTGCCAGCGTTGAAACACTTGGAATTGTGGCTGGGTTCTGAAGATTATGGTTTTTCTGCTTCTGCATCAGAGGTAGTAGCCAGCTACAGAGGCAGCACTGACAACCACTTTCCAAGCCTTACCTACTTGGGTTTACGCAACAGCGAAATTGTAGATCAATTGGCCGAAAAATTAGTAGATGACCCTATTCTTAATAAAATAGAAGTACTAGACTTATCCAATGGTACACTGAGTAATGAAGGCGCAGAAGCTTTGTTGGACAATCCAGGTATTAAAAATCTAAAAATGCTGGTTTTAGATCACCATTACGTAGATGATAAAGAAATTATAGCGCAACTAAAAGATTTGGGTGTCCCCGTCAGCTTAGAAGATCCGCAAGATGAAGATGACTATGGCGACGGAGAAGTCTATCGTTATGTGGCTGTTTCCGAATAGTTGTTCACCTTTACTTCTATTCAAATACGCCCTGTGCTATGCTACAACTTTTATGGCTTGGAAATCCTGAAAATAGACGCTGTCAATTTTTCTTAGAAGCAGCAAAAGCAGAAGGATACCCTGCCCCTATAATAGTGTCTTATGAGGCTGTTTTAACACAACAAATCAATTGGGAGCAGTTGCTTTCTAAAGTTGATTGGGTGCGCTTGGAATCACCTGGAGAAAATACGGCTGTAGCACAAGGCTTACTAGATTGGGGAGCACCCCATGTCAACCATACTGCTTGGGTAAATCCTACTATGCCACTAGCCAAGGGGAGTTTAAGTGGATTGTTGCAGCAACATCTAGGCTTTCTTAAATTATTAGATACCTTAGAACAAAAATTTAGTGCTTTTCCTCCTTTGCAATGGGTGAATAGTTTGGCGTATATTCGTTTGTGTTTTGACAAACAACAATGTCACCAACATCTGGAGCAACAGGGTATTGCAGTGCCTCCTGCCCTTTATTCTATTCAGAATTATGAAGATTTGCGTCAAAAAATGCAGCAAAAAGGCTGGTCGCGGGTATTTGTCAAACCCTTGCACGGCTCTTCTGCCTCAGGCGTGGTTGCTTTTCGTACACAAGGAAAACGCCTCCAAGCCACCACTTCGGTAGAAATGCACGTACACCAAGGGCAAGTAACTTTATTCAATTCGCTCCGCCTACGCCAATACACCAGCGAAAAAGAAGTAGCACTGCTTATCAATAGCTTGGCAAAAGAAGGAATAATAGCCGAACAATGGATCCCAAAAGCCAGTCTAGGCAATGCGATTTTTGATTTGAGAATGGTGGTTATTGATGGGCAATGCCAACAGGTGGTAGTGCGCCAAAGCCAATCCCCTCTCACCAATCTACATTTGGGAAATCAGCGTGGATCTTTGGAGCAATTAAAAGAAAAAATGGGCCTGGAGCGTTGGAATCGGATTGAAACC
Source organism: Aureispira sp. (assembly GCA_045105775.1). GTDB lineage: Bacteria > Bacteroidota > Bacteroidia > Chitinophagales > Saprospiraceae > Aureispira. The sequence continues at coordinate 11,596 of JBGCDW010000103.1, read as the reverse complement.
TTAGCCGTGCAAACTGCTGACAGCCTGCCCCCTCATCAATATACTTGTTTGGATATTTTGATTCGTACTGACTTAGAACAAGGATATATTCTAGAGGTCAATGCTTTTGGCGATTTATTACCTAGAGTACTTTATCAAGGTAGAAACACCTACCAAGCCGTTTTGAATCATCTAAAACAACAGCATTATGCCTAAAACAATTGCCTGTATTTACTTTGATTTGGACAATACATTGATTGATAGAAATGCTGCTTTGATGGGCTGCTTGGCAACCTTCTTTGAGGAGCATCTGCCTCAGGTTTATTTTTATAATGAACAACCAGAAATTGAAGAAAACGATGACTGGGGCTATGTAGACCGTAGTGATTTTGTGGCTTGGTTGATTCAAAAATACCAGCCTTGGGGATGGGAAGAGGAAAGTTTGTGGAATTATATCCAAACCAATATTAGTGCTTATGTGGCTCCTGCCTCTCCTCCATTATTAGAAAAATTACAACAATTGCAACAAACATACCGCCTCGGTATTCTAACCAATGGTTCTATCAGCAATCAAAGCAGAAAAATTAAGCAGGCTCAATTGGACACCATCTTTTCTAGCCAACAAATCCATATTTCACAACAACACCAACTAGAAAAACCCGATCCTTTGCTCTTTGAACGCATCTTGGAACAGGAACAATTACGCCCCGACCAGTTATTGTACGTAGGAGACGATCCTATTAATGATATTGCAGGCCCTGCCCAATTGGGTATTGCTACTTGTTGGATTTCTCACAATCGAGAATGGACACAAGACCTACAGCCTACGTACATCATTGAACAAGTATTGGATTTGCCTTTATAATTTGAAATAATTACCAATGGCATATAATATGAACAAAGTTATAGCCAACAGTGATGTTCTATTCATCACCTTGGATACCTTGCGTTATGATGTAGCTCAAGAAGCTTTTGGGGCAGGACAATTGCCCAATTTTTCGGCATGGCTCCCTGCTACGGGTTGGGAAGAACGCCATAGCCCAGGCAGTTTTACCTATGCGGCACATCATGCCTTTTTTGCAGGCTTTTTGCCTACGCCTGTTGTTCCAGGCAAACATCCACGCTTGTTTGCTACGGCCTTTGCGGGCAGTGAAACAGCGGTAGAAAATACCTGTATTTTGGAAGCAGCCACGATTGTGGAAGGATTGGCTGCTCGTGGCATGACCACAGTTTGTATTGGTGGCGTAGGCTTTTTTAACCAACAAACACCTCTGAGCAGGGTTTTTCCTGCTTTGTTCCAACACAGTTATTGGACTCCCGAATTAGGGGTTACCAATCCCGATTCGACCCAAGTTCAACTGGAGCAAGCCGCTCAGGTATTGCAAGCACACCCAGAGCCTACTTTTTTGTTTATTAATGTCTCGGCCATCCACCAACCCAATTATTTTTACCTAAAACCGACGACTTCTTCCCACAAACAAGATACTTTAGAAAGTCATGCGGCTGCTTTGCACTATGTCGATCAACAATTGCCTATTTTGCAAGCCGCCTTAGCGGCCAGAACCAGACCTACCTTTGTCATTTGTTGTGCCGATCATGGGACTACTTATGGGGAGGACGGATATACAGGGCATCGCTTGGCACATGAAAAAGTATGGACTGTTCCTTATTTGGAATGCTTGCTTGAGTAAAATTTTTATGATACTATTGAAGTTGTTTAAATTTATTTGCATGAACTCGCCTATGCCTCGGTTAGAACCAAATTAGTACTCATTATACTTGCGTGAGCTAGTGCGCGTTGCTTATGAGCTCGGCAGAGCCTCGGTTTGCAGGCTCGGTTCAACACCATTCCATTTTTAAACAACTTCATTTATTCTATTTTCAATATGTCTACTTTAGCAGAAGCTATTCAACGTCGCAATTATTTTCAAGGCTATGCCTATTCTTATCCACACAAATCTAGTTATAGGGTACTGGATCAACCACGTACACTAAAAGAGATTTGGCAAGCCGAAAATAAGCAACAATTGTTTTTGTATGTGCATGTACCCTTTTGTGAAATGCGTTGTGGCTTTTGCAATTTGTTTACCACAGCCAATCCCAAAGCAGCCTTGGAGCAACCCTTTATCAAGAGTTTGCAATTGCAAGCTGCTCAGGTCAGGCAAGCCATAGGTGCAGAGGCGCGCTTTAATCGGGTGGCGATTGGTGGGGGCACCCCTTCTTTTTTATCACTAAAAGACTTGGAACAGGTGCTAATAGTGGTACAACAACAAATGGGCTTGCAATATCGAGCCGTCCCCTTTTCTGTAGAGTTATCGCCCAAAACTACCACTCCCGAAAAATTGGCCTTGCTCTATGAACAGGGCACCAATCGCGCCAGCATTGGCGTACAAAGCTTTTTATTAGAAGAAACCAAGGCATTGGGTCGCCCACAACGCCCCGAAGAAGTGCGCCAGGCATTAACTTGGATTCGGCAATCGGCCATTCCCAGTATGAATATTGATCTAATTTATGGAATGGCAGGGCAAACCACCGCCTCTTGGCAACGTTCTTTGGAAGAAACATTAGCGTTTGAACCCGAAGAAATTTTCTTGTACCCGCTTTATGTGCGCCCACTTACAGGCTTGGGCAAGCGCGAACAAGCTTGGAACGACCACCGCCTCAATTTGTATCGTTTTGGACGTGATTTTTTATTATCCAAAGGCTATGAGCAAGTGACTATGCGAATTTTTAAACGGCAAAATAGTCCTCAAGAAGCCTTGCCTCCTTACAACAGCCCAGAGGATGGGATGGTAGGACTTGGGGTTGGAGCACGTTCTTATACACGGTCTTTTCATTATAGTTCGGATTATGCCGTAGGACGCAAAGGGGTGCAGCAAATCATCCACGATTATCATACTAAAAGCGCGCAAGACTTTGCCGAGGTCGATTATGGAGTTGCTTTAGATTTGCAAGAACAACAACGCCGCTATGTCATCAAATCTTTGTTGGAAGGACACTACTTAGATGTGGCTGCTTATGAACATTTTTTTGGTAGTAATCCCTTAATAGATTTGCCCGAATTGCACCAACTCCATGCTTTAGATTTATTAGAATCAACTACAGAACACTTGCAGTTGAATACAACAGGGTTAGAATGTTCCGATATTATTGGCCCTTGGTTGTATTCAACTGCTGTAAAAGCACAAATGGATGCTTTTGAATTAAGTTAATGGTTGGATGATGACGGCAGAACACCATTGTACTTGCCCCTACAATCACCCTCTTGTATTCAGCGTTTAATCTTATTTACTTATGTCCTCTTGGTCTATTCTTTATCGCGGCCCTTTATCCAGTTGTAATTATAGCTGTACTTATTGCCCCTTTGCTAAAACTAAAAACACCCGAGCAGAACTAGCTGATGATGCAACCCGATTGATGCGTTTCGTAGATTGGGTACAAACGCGTCCAGAACAAATTGGTATTCTCTTCACACCTTGGGGAGAAGGGCTTATCCGCAAAGCCTACCAACAAGCAATGACAACACTCAGCCACTTGCCGCAAGTGCAAAAAGTGAGCATACAGACCAATTTGTCGGGCAGTCTGCATTGGATGCAAGACGTTAATAAAAACGCTTTTGCCTTATGGACCACTTTTCATCCTAGCCAAATTGCGCTAGAGGATTTTGTGGCGCGGTGCTGGCAATTGGAAGATATGGGTATTCGATACAGTGTGGGATTGGTGGCACTCAAAGAGGATTTGCCCTATCTACAGCAATTGCGCCAAGCACTGCCCAAACATCGTTATTTGTGGGCCAATGCTTACAAACGAGTAAAAGACTATTACAGCCCTGAAGAGATACAGTACATTGAGCAAATTGATCCTTTGTTTTCTTATAACAATCAATATCATCCCAGTTTGGGAAAAAGTTGTCAGGCAGGGCATACTGCCTTTACCATAGATGGCGCAGGTGATGTACGACGCTGCCATTTTATTGGAGAAGTGTTGGGCAATATTTACCAACAGGATATTAAAGCAATACTACAGCCGCACCCTTGTACCAATGATTCTTGTGGTTGCTACATTGGTTATGTTCATCTTGATGAATTGCAATTGTACCAAACGTATCAACAAGGCACTCTAGAACGTATTCCGCCTCCATTTAGGTGATGGTTTTTATGCAAAAAAGGAAAAAACAAGCAATTTTTACTAACTTTGAGAACAAACAAATAAAACATATGCAAGCATTTGAAAATCAAGGACATAAAATTTTCCATGGAGATGCAATAGAAGTTCTAAACTCCGAAATAGCCGATAAATCAATTGATTTGGTCTTTATTGACCCGCCATACAATATTGGAAAAAAATTCAATGGAAAGAAGTACAAACAAAAAGATGATGAATATCTTGAATGGTGTTATCAATGGATAACCCTCTGCTTAAATAAATTAAAAGATACTGGAAGTATGTATATTATGACTTCTACTCAATTTATGCCATTCTTTGATATTTATCTAAGAGATAAAGTTGAAATACTTTCAAGAATAATGTGGTATTATGATAGTTCAGGAGTGCAAGCAAAAAAATATTTTGGTTCTATGTATGAGCCAATTTTATTTTGTGTAAAAGATAAAAAAAAATACACGTTTAATGCAAAAGATATTTTGGTGGAGGCAAAAACTGGAGCTAAACGTAAATTAATAGATTACAGAAAAAATCCACCTCAACCCTACAATACAGAAAAAGTACCAGGAAATGTATGGGAATATCCAAGGGTTAGATATCGAATGGCTGAATATGAAAATCATCCTACTCAAAAACCAATTAAATTTTTGGAAAGGATAATTAAAGCGAGTTCTAATGAAGGGGATTTAGTTTTAGACCCATTTTCAGGAACATTTACTACCTCTTATGTTGCTAAAAGCTTAAATCGAAAATCTATTGGAATTGAATTAGAAGACGAATATGTAAAAATAGGTCTTAGAAGATTAGATATAGCTACGCACTATAATGGAGAGAAATTAGAAAAAGAAGTAAAATCTTATCAAAGAGAAAAAATTGACAAACCTAACGTTTTAAAATTATTTGAAGAACCCAATGGAACACAAATTTACCAAAGAAATAACAAAAATCCTGGAAAATGATTTTGGCAAATCAGGCAGTGAAATTTTTCAGAAGAGTTACTTAATCAAGTATATCAACAAAAAAACAGCTTCTGCCTATAAAGGCTCTAAAGCGAGAAGTAGCTTTTCAAACCTCTATGCAATTTATGTTTTAGTAGAAGATTATTTATTCAACGAATTTGACAAAAATGGAACATATTCGGATTATGACGGAGCTGTATATACCGCATTAAAAAATAAGATGAATGCTCTCCCTTTTGGTGAAAAACTACAAAACCATTCACTGAATCATAGAATGAATCAAGAATTTAAGGCATTATATGAAGATGCCTCCCATATTCCAATATTGAGAGATAGTAAAACAAAACGATATTGGATAAATGAAAATCTTTTAAAAATTAAACATGGAACAAAGATTTTTAATATTGCTTCATCTATCAAGCAAATTATCGACGCATACATTGAAGCTAAAAGAAAATCTTTTAATAGTTTTTTAGCCACTTGTGAACAACTAAAAACTATTGGAACGGAAGCTCCTAAGAAAGTATCAGATTTCATTTTTTCTCTTTTAGAACCAAATGTTGATGCAAGGACTTTTGAAATAGTAAGCTATTCCATTTTAAAATTTCATTATGCTGAACAAAGTATTTTCTGGGGTTTTGAAGTGGACAATATTTCAGAAGAAAGCCTAAAACTTTACAAAACAGGAAGAACAAATGCTAATGATGGGGGAATTGATTTTGTCATGAAACCATTAGGTCGATTTTTTCAAGTAACCGAGACTACCGATGTAAAAAAATATTTTCTTGATATTGATAAGATAGAGCGATACCCAATCACATTTGTAATAAAATCTGAACTTCCTGAAGACCAACTCAAAAGAATGCTGCAAGAAGGGGCAGAAGCACAATTTTCAATAAACGTTATTGTCAAAAAATATATAGATGCAATTGAAGAGTTAATCAACCTTCCGAAGATTAAATCAATATTTAAAACTTTGGTTGAAAATGGAAAAAGTAATGCTATTTTAGAAGAAATAATTCAACAAAGTAGAGTCGAGTTTAATATTGAATGAAAAACCAAAGCAGAATAAGGGTATACATCAACTGCTTTTATACAAGGCCGCTATTTATTTCAACAATTCAACGAGCTCTTTTAGTTCTTCTTTTTTTCGTACAAATGCTTTATTGACGTGCTTGGACAAAGGGGTATCTTTAAAAGATATTTTCTTAATTTTTGGCAACTCTAATACGGTAGTGGGCAAGGTTTGAAGGGCTGTTTTGGAGAGCAATAAGCGTTGAAGTTTAGTTAATTGTCCAATAGATGCTGGCAATTCAGTCACTTGGTTTTCTTCCAAATCCAAATAAGTCAAATTAGACAAATTTTGCCAAGTATCGGGCAGTTGGGTCAGGTTATTATTATACAAATAAAGCGCGCTAATCTGCGTTAAGGTAAATAGATTATCAGGTAAATTTGTCAACTGGTTATTGGCCAAATAAAGCTTTCTCAACTGCTTCAAATCTTGCAACCAAGTGGGCAAAGCCCGTAATTTGTTTCTGGATAAATTGAGTTTAGCCAAAGCAGGACACTGTTGCAAACTCTCTGGAGGATGGGTAAAATCATTACTACTCAAATCAATACTTTGGAGTTGGAGCAGTGCTTGCTGCCAAGCTGGCAGGGTAGCCAATTGGTTATCGGCCAAATCCAATTCTTTGAGTTGTATCCATTGTTGGGTGCTTTGTGGCAATGCTTGGAGTTGATTGTTTCTAAAAGAAACGCGCTCCAATTGCTGCAATGTTCCAATAGATGTTGGCAAGGATTGCAATTGATTATTTGCTACAGAAAGCACCTTTAATTGTTTTAACTTGCTGATGCTATCGGGCAGTGTAGTGAGGTAATTATCATCCAGCACCAAATTGGTCAAATGTTTCAATTGCTCAATAGCAGCAGGTAATTCTTTGAGCAAGGCATTCTTAAGATTAATACTTTCTAATTCTTGTAAATAAGGCAACCATTTGGGAAACGTTGGCCACGCTTGATTCTCCATATCCAAATGCTTGATTGGAATGGTAGCCAATACGGCTTGTGTCAATGGCTGGGGTTCCCAATCGACCGAGGCTTGACGCAAGAATCTAGACGACCAATTGCCTACTAAACGCAATAAATATTGTAGGTCTACTTTTTTCTCATCTATCACTTCATAATTGTACATCAAGTGTTGAATAAGCTCTTGGTAACGGGTTTCCAAGATTTGTTTTATCTCGGGGATTTCTGCGGCTACTCGAATGATGTTAATAATAATTCCTCGCTCCCACTTTTCTTCAATTAATTGGTGGGCATGTTCTATGAGATCTTGACAAAGTTTGGGGTTTCCTTTGGCTACAATGGCTCCCACTACTACATTTTGTTCATCAGAGCTTTTGATTAGCGCGTATAGGCTTTCTCTTTGTTCTTCAAATTCTGTACTCACGTTTAGTTTTTTGTAGTAATAGTAATATAATATCTAGCTTGAATTTAATTCTGTGCTAGTATACTAATTTATTAAACGTTTTGTTGCGTTTCTTGGTACAAATTGGCTGTTGAATAATGGCCTTATTCTCTTCAAAAAACTCGTTGAGGAATAAAATGGCAGCTTATGAATAAATAACTGACAAAAAGACGCAAAAAATCACTTGGTATAAGATGTGTTATAGTGGTTATCGAGTAGTTTTTTTCTACTTATCCAATTTAAATTTTTTAACCAAATAATAAAATACACTTACTATGAGACCAATTAATGATAGAGTCTTGGTAAAACCTGCACCCGCAGAAGAAACAACTAAGGGTGGTATCATTATCCCTGACACTGCTAAGGAAAAACCATTGCGTGGAACTATTGTTGCTGTTGGGCCTGGCAAAGATGACCAAAAAATGACTGTAAAAGTTGATGATGTTGTATTGTATGGCAAATACGCTGGTCAAGAAGTAAGCCACAAGGGAGAAGATTATTTAATTATGAAAGAGGACGATATTTTATTGATCCTTGATTAATCTTTTCTACCCTATCCCATTGTATCATTATTTTGTTTAAATTATAATAAAAAAACGAACAACAATCATGGCTAAAAATATTAGTTTTAGTACAGATGCTCGCAATAAATTACAGGAAGGTGTTAATGCATTAGCCGATGCTGTAAAAGTAACTTTAGGCCCCAAAGGTCGTAACGTAGTGCTTCAAAAAAGTTTTGGTGCTCCACACATCACCAAAGATGGTGTTTCTGTAGCTCGTGAAATAGAATTGGAAGACCCCATTGCTAACATGGGCGCTCAAATGGTAAAAGAAGTCGCTGCCAAAACGGCTGATGTAGCTGGTGATGGTACCACTACTGCCACTGTATTGGCACAAGCAATCGTTAATGCAGGACTAAAGAGTGTGGCTGCTGGTGCTAATCCTATGGATTTGAAACGCGGTGTAGACAAGGCGGTCAACAAAGTAATCGCATACCTCAAAGATACTTCTGAAATTATTGGTAGTGATTTTGAAAAAATCAAACAAGTAGCATCTATCTCTGCTAATGGAGATGCCGAAATCGGAACCTTGATCGCTGAAGCAATGGAATCGGTAACTATTAATGGTGTGATCACTGTTGAGGAAGCCAAAGGCCGTGAAACCTATGTCGATAAAGTAATCGGAATGCAGTTTGACCGTGGTTACTTATCTCCTTACTTTGTAACCAATACAGAGTCTATGGAAGCTGAGTTTGAAAATCCTTTCATTCTTATCCATGACAAGAAAATTTCTAACATCCAGTCTATCGTTCCTGTACTAGAAAAAGCACATGGAGCTGGCCGCCCTCTATTGATTATTGCGGAAGATGTAGAAAGCCAAGCATTGAGCACATTGGTAGTTAACCGCTTGCGTTTGGGGCTAAAAGTAGCTGCTGTCAAAGCACCTGGTTTTGGTGATCGTCGCAAAGCAATGTTGCAAGATATTGCGATCCTAACGGGTGGTACATTGATTGCTGAAGAAACTGGACATAGCTTGGAAGCTGTGGAACTTGCACACTTGGGAAGCTGTGAACGTGTTACGATTGACAAAGACAATACGATCATTGTCAATGGTGTTGGTGCAGAAGAAAGCGTTCAAGCACGTATCAATGAAATCCAAAATCAAATTCAGAATACTACTTCTGATTATGATAAAGAAAAACTACAGGAGCGTTTGGCCAAATTGTCTGGTGGTGTTGCTGTGTTGTATGTAGGGGCTTCTACTGAGGTAGAAATGAAAGAGAAAAAAGACCGTGTAGATGATGCTTTGCACGCAACTCGTGCTGCTGTAGAAGAAGGTATTGTTGCTGGTGGCGGTGTCGCTCTAGTACGCGCTATTGATGCCCTAGAAGGATTTGAGGGTGCCAATGACGATGAAACTACAGGTGTCAACATCGTACGTAGTTCCTTAGAGTTGCCTTTGAGAACGATTGTAAACAATGCTGGATTAGAAGGTTCTGTAGTCGTAATGAAAGTACGTGAAGGAGAAGGTTCTTTTGGTTTTAATGCCCGTACAGAAAAGTACGAAGACCTCAAAGCTGCAGGTGTAATTGACCCAACAAAAGTATCTCGTGTAGCACTAGAGAATGCTGGATCAATTGCCTCTATGATCTTGACAACAGAGTGTGTTATCAATGACATTCCAGAGGAAAATGCAGCACCAGGTGGTATGCCAGGCGGTATGCCAGGTGGTATGCCCGGTATGATGTAAACACAACCGTATAAATATCAAATCCACAGACGTGGAGATAAGTCATAAAGCTCTTTGGGGAAATCCTCAAAGAGCTTTTTTGTGGTCATAAGCAATAGTAATTCAAAAACAGCACTCAATCCCATATAGATGCTTATCTTGGATAAGATATTTCATTGCTTAACAAGAGTTTTAATACCACCTTATTATGAGAATACAACATCCTTTCATTTGGGGCTGTGCTTTAGTCATTAGTTTAGCTGCTTGCGAAACCACGACTCCTGAAAACACATCCCAAACCACTGCTCCAACCATAGAACAATCAACAACCGTAGACCTACCCGAAAGCAATCCAACACCTCCAACAACATCGGTTCCACAGGAAACAAGCGGAAACTGGAGCCTCTCTATCGAAGATTTTATTCAAGACGGACAAACTATGCTCCTAGATGCAGAAGGCGACCTCAATAATGATGATATTCCAGACAAAGTATTGGTGCTCAATAATCCACAAAGTATGGCAAAACCAGACGACTTATCTCCTCCTAGAAGTTTTATAATTCTACAAGGAAACCCACAAGGCCAGTATCGTTTATGGGCCAACAGTGACCAAGTAATTTTATGTGAGGAATGTGGAGGGCTTACAGGCGATCCCTTAAGAACATTAAAAATAGAACAACAAACTATTCTCATTAAACAAGATGGCGGCAGCCGCGAACAGTGGGAACGCAACAGCAGTCTAGCCTTAGATACATCTAATGAGCAATGGATGATTATAAAAGATCATATGAAAGTAGTAGATACTTATGATGCTAGTAATAACAGTGAGCGGAGTTTACTTACCAAAGAACAACTGCCCTTGGAACAATACAATGTGTATAAAGGTCAATAATTACCTCTACTACTGATCTGCTCTTATAAGAAGCTAAATTAAGACTTGTTTTTTTGGTTTATATTACTTAAATTTACTGTGTGGGGGTTTCCACAACCCCACCATGACCAGTAAACACACCTTTGACCTTATTTTACGACCAAATAAATAGACCATCCAATTTCAACTATCTTAATTTATGGGACTTCTAGAACGACTAGCTCACTTAGAGGAGCAGATCAGCAGGTACTTGGACCTACACAACAACCCCCACGATACCTCTGTTCATAACAAAACGGCAGAAAAATTACTAAAATTATTACCCCTTATCCAAAAACTCCATGCCTCTACGGATAAAGACAACACCAGCCATTCTAAAACCATTAGTGGCTCTGTAGGTGTTGGTGGAGACAACAAGGAAGAAGATGTTAAGGCCGTACAAACACTGCTAGAAATAACAGTTGATGGCGATTGTGGCCCCAAAACCAAAGCGGCCATCAAGCAATTCCAAAAAGACAACAACATCACGCCTATCTCTGGAACCATTGAGCCTGATAGCCCTACTTGGAAAAAATTGGCTGGTGTAGACGATACAGGTTCGGATCATCAGAATGATGGAGGCAATGACAACACGCCTGTAACTAATCGCAAAATTGACAACTCTGTTGGTGCAGATGCCTGTAATGATGAGCACGATGTTCGTGTTGTTCAAACATTAATGAACGAAAATGGCTATGAGTTGACGGTCAATGGTACGGCTGATGATGAATTGACACAATACCTAAAGGATTTTCAACGCAGAAAGGAACAAAACCCAACAGGTTTAGTAGAACCCAATGATGATACTTTTGTATTTTTGACTGGACAAACACCTGAAGACGACCACCCTACTATTACTATAGATGTTAATGATACGTTGCAAAAATC
>JBGCDW010000102.1:0-57715 GCA_045105775.1 Aureispira sp. | reverse complement strand
AATCGCACAATAAAAAATAAAGAATTTTTGCCTAGATCAAGGCAAAAAACAAAGCTGTAGCGAGCTACAGCGCGTATTTTTAACGATGATATAGGTAAAAATACGCGTTTTTTAGTGCGAGAACTTTTTAGAGACTACTTAATGCCCTACAATTATCGTCTGTTCATATGAGGTGCCTTTATCATCGATTATACGGACTACGTACATTCCTTTAGGTAACAATCCCACCTCCATGCTAAAAGAGTTCTGCTCAAAAGATTTCGACAACATCAATTGGCCTAACATAGAAAATAATTCTACACGATAGGTTTGTGTCTCCGTTCCTTTTATATTGAAGTGTACTTGATCTGAGCTAGGATTGGGGAAAACATCTACGGCTAATAGAGGATTTACTTTCTTGACAGTATTGAGCACAGGTGAGAGATCTATGGAGTCTATTATTACAATGGCACGCCCACGCATCAGGGTAAATGCTGAATTTTCTCGTCCTAAGGTTGCTATTTTTTGTTGGCCAATTTCAATAGTTTTAACCGCTGATGACGACTGTATTAGCCCCTGTGTAGTAGACCATAGTGAGTCTCCAGCAGGGCTGACCAATAATAGGCTCAATTGATTATTCCTAGTTCCTGTCAGCAAATAATTTCCTGAAGAGTGCCATAGAACATGATTCGTCTCCATACTAAAAACTTGTGTCCAATCTTTATTTCCTACACTATCATATTTGCTCAAATACGTCAAATCGGGTGCAGAGACGTGCTCCGCTGAAGAGGCTACTAATAGACTATCTTGCTGAACCTTAATAAAGCTATTGAGGTAAGGATAACTTACAATAGTATCTTGTCTTACTATATTTCCTGCTAAATCTACACGATACAAATCGTTATACTGTAATATCCAATATCCTGACGCGTTTTTTTCTATCAACGCTCCTCCTGTAATACTTGCAGGAAAGGCTAAGGAAGATAATTGACCAGTAGGATCTACTTCTTTGATAGAGTATTGATAGCTTGAAAAATTATCTGCTACTTGAACAGCCATAAGTCCGCCATCATCACGTTTTTGAAAGTTAGTTAAACTGTTATCACAAGCTTCATCATAATTATTGGTTGTAGAGAGTGCTCCTGTGCTGGTATAGCTATTTATACTGTAATCTGTGTAGGGCACACTTTGTCCTATTAGACCACACATATAAGCCCCATCTACATTATTTAGTGTAATAAGTCCTCCATTGGCTTGTTCTAGTATATGCCCTGTTCCTCTTGTATCGGCGTGTGTTAAGTCCCATACTTTGTTTCCATTGGTCTCTATTCGAGCGATATACCGTTTAAAAAAGGGATTATGAAACCAGCTTCCTCTATTGTTAATATCAGCCATTAAGATTAATTCTCCATTCTGAGTAGCTATGATATCACTAGGATAATAATGATAAGTCGTATCTGGGCCATAATAAAAAACATTCTGTGCATGTATCTCCCTGTGTAAAAAAAACAAGCACAAGTATAGTATAATGAGAATTGAGTTAATAGTTTTAATAGATGTCTTCTTTTGATTAAGAATTGTTTTTGATAAAACGAAGACATTTGCTAGTTTGTGTACCTGAATGTATGATTTTAAAATAATTTCGACATGTATCTATTTTCTGTACTGTTGCATAATATATTAGCTTGTACCTGTTTCCTATTCTTGCTATTGCATACAAGCTGCTCTACACCAGAAACATCCACCTCTATTCTTATTGAAAAAAAGAAGCTTGATAACGATGATACGATAAACATTATCGTACAAATTCCTGATTCATTATTTCAGGATACGATTTACAATCAATATCAAAATGGAAACAAAGAGGGGTTTTGGAGAGTCTTTGACCAACAAAATCAGTTAGTTTCTGAAGAATATTACCACAATGGAAAAATCAATGGTTGGGTAAAGTGGTATTATGAAGGACAATTAGTTGCCTTTGGTCAAATGAAAGATGATAAAAGAGAGGGATGGTGGAAAATCTGTGATGTGCATGAACCTACTCAATGCATAAGAGCTAATTTTGAAACAGATAAAAAGATCAGTTGGCAAGCATTACCGATCAATAAAAGTTTGTCCCCACAACAAAACAATAGTTGTGATAACTCTAAGACGATGAAGCAACGACTTCCCCTTGTTCCATATACCAATAAAAACAATCAAATAAGCAAGTTCTAACCTCTTCTCTAAATTCGTGATAAAGAGGCATTTCAATAAGAAAACCCTCAATCAATTCATTGCGTCTTAGCTCTGTACAATATTTCATCGCTCGTTCCAATAACTCCATGCGACAATTCTTATAGCAAGAAGGTATTTCTTCTTCTGCCAATATATAGCCGCACAAAATAATCCAATCCACTAGTTCCATCAATGACTCCTTGGTCAAAAAGGTATTTCTTTGCTCCCAGTTGTCATCATCCAATTCTTCACTATAAAACGAAAATTTTAGCCAGTGTAAGAATATCTTATAAAGAATCACATGATTGGTCTGGGAATTATAATGATATTGTTGTTCAAATCCTAAATGTTGCAACACTGGAACAATACTTAAATCGAGTTCCTTGGAGAGTTTTTTATTCAACTCGTCAAAAAAGTGGTTACTCAATCCCTGTAATTGATAAAGTGCCAAGAGATTAGTTTGGGTATGTTTTGCTAATTTCCAATGCTGCATAATTCCTTGTAGCAAACGTTGGCGAATGGTAGTTGAATGCGCTCCTTTTATAGTAAAATTTTGTACCATATAATTTTTAAGCTTTTGTTTTTGTAGTTTTTACCAAAATGAAACTACGTTGACCCATATTGAACACAATAAATTATCTTATTAGCCTATTAAGCTAATTTAAATTCTATAGTTCGATTATGAATTTCAAATTCATTCCATCAGCTTTAACTACTGATAATTAGTTTATTGGTGTAGTACGTGTATAAAATTAGAACGGTGAATTTTGGGTATTAAAATGACCATTTACCCCCTTTTTTCTTCATCCATTGTTCGTGCAATATTATACTCTATACTTATAGATACATAAACTACTCCAAATAATAAGGGAAAAGAATACGAAAGCAGTCGTTGCAATCCGTCTAAAAAAACAGACTATATGATGACATAAATATATACAGCTTTTTCCTTTTTATAGGAAAATAAAAAGGAACAATAAAAGGAATGTTGAAGGCGCGCGTTAGATTTGCAGTAGCGTGTGGGTGGTCTATCTTATTCCAAGAAAGTGGTATATACTCAAAAATGAGCCACCCCATAAAGTTGGAATGACTCATTCTAAGTATTGCAGTTGTTTATCAACTAGTATATAGCAGGAAATTTAGTAGGGTTGGATTCGTGCATTATACCATATGCTTGCTCAAATATATCTTCCACACTAGGCTTAACAAAATAATCTCCATCTGACCCATACGGAGAACGCACATCGTCTGCGGCGATTACAATAGGCTCTGCATCTAAAGCATAATACCCTTTCTGCTCCACCAATATTTTTTGCATCAAATAAGCGGTCGCTCCTCCTCTAAAATCTTCGTCTACCAAGACCAGACGATTTGTTTTCCGCAAGGAAGCACCAATTTGACTATGAATATCAAACGGCATAAGTGAGCGCACGTCAATCAATTCTACAGAGATCCCCTCTTGCTCCAAACGTTCAATCGCCTCTTGGGCAATACGCACACAAGAACCATACGTTACAAGAGTAATATCTGTTCCCTCTTGCATAATTTCTGGCACACCTACTGGTAAGCTGAACTCTTGTATATTGCTAGGCAATTTTTCCTTTAGACGATAACCATTTAAGCACTCAATAATCAAAGCAGGATCATCTGATTGTAGCATAGTATTATAAAAACCTGCTGCTTGCGTCATATCTCTAGGCACTAGTATACATATCCCCTTGAGACTATTGAGCAACATCCCAATTGGAGAGCCAGAGTGCCAGATACCTTCCAGACGGTGCCCTCTGGTTCTGATGATGGCAGGGGCACGCTGAATACCATTAGAGCGATAACGTAGGGTAGCCAAATCATCGGATAAGGCAGAGATACTATAAATTAGATAATCCAAGTATTGAATTTCGGCAATGGGGCGCAAACCACGCATAGACATTCCTATGGCTTGTCCCATAATTGTCCATTCGCGAATCCCCGTATCAAACACCCGTCTTGGACCATATTTGGTCTGCAAACCTGCAAATCCTTGATTCACATCTCCAATTTGCCCTACATCTTCTCCAAAAGCAAATATAGATGGATTACTAGCCAAATGTGCATCAAAACAAGCATTGAGTATTTCTGATCCATTTTTGAGCGGTGCATCATCGGCATATTCTACAGGAACAGGGGTTATATTTAGGGCAGCATAAGGCGTATCACTATACAATCTACTGGTATAGATGGTTTTAAATTCTTCCATACCCTGTTTAAGCCAACTGGCCAACGCTGTAATCGCATCACTCTGGTATCCTCTGACAAGATGTAAAATTTGACGTGCAGCTTTGAGTACATCTTTGTGGGTAGGATCTATACTAGTCGCTAGTTTATTACTAATAGCATTAATACGCTCATCTTGTAAAAATTGTTCCTGTATAGGCTGGAACAAATCTATGGCTTCTTGTAAGCGAGCTTTGATGGGGGCATTAAAATTGCTCCAAGCACGCTTAATCGCTGCTCGAACTTCTTTTTTTGCAGCCTTTTCTACAGCTGTCAATTCTTCTTCTGTTGCCCAGCCTTGTGCGACAATCCACGCTTTCATTTGCACAATTCCGTCCATTTCCTTTTCAAAGGCTAAACGTTTTTCGTCCTTATAACGCTCATGTGAACCCGAAGTTGAATGGCCCTGAGGTTGTGTTACCTCTTCTACATGGAATAAGCATGGACGATGTTTTTGGCGCACTACTTCTATTTGTGTCTCAAACAACTCTCGCATATGGGCATAATTCCAGCCCTTGGTCGTATGAATATCTATTCCTCGCTCGTCTTCTTTTTGTACCTGAAAACCTGCTAATGCTTCAGAAATACTTCCTTTGGTCGTTTGAAATCTTTTGGGCACGGATATACCATACCCATCATCCCACACAAAAACGGCCAAAGGCACCTGCATTACAGAGGCAGCATTGAGCGTTT
Organism: Aureispira sp.; assembly: GCA_045105775.1. GTDB lineage: Bacteria > Bacteroidota > Bacteroidia > Chitinophagales > Saprospiraceae > Aureispira. The sequence goes on along the minus strand of JBGCDW010000102.1, from coordinate 52,573 downwards.
CCCAAAAAACACCTTCTGAAGTACTGGCATCTCCAATACAACAAAAAGAAACTTCTTGCCCGTTGTTAGAAAAACGTGTTTCTCCAGCCAATTCCGCACATTTTTTGTATTTCTTGGAGGCTAATGCTATCCCCAAAGCACGCGCCATCTGTCCTGCAGTTGGAGAAATATCCGAAGTCACATTCTTTAGATTCTTATGCTCTGTCCATTCTCCGTTGGCATCTACTAGTGGTGTTGCAAAGTGAGAATTCATTTGGCGACCAGCCGAAAATGGCTCGTGTTCGGGATCGGCATGTGCATACAATTGTGCATACAATTCTTCTATAGTAGCCAATCCTGAAGCTAACATAAAGGTTTGTCCACGATAATATCCCGAACGAAAATCCCCTTTCTTGAACGCTCTAGCCATAGCAACTTGGGCTACTTCCTTGCCAGCTCCAAAAATACCAAACTTAGCTTTGCCTGTCAGTACTTCTTTACGACCCATCAAACTAACTTGGCGGCTGATACAAACTGTCTTGAAATCTTCTAAGGCTTCTTCTTTTAAAATTGGGGAGTATGTGGAGGAGTTCTGCTTTAGCGTAGTTTGGCTCATATTCTTTTATTTTTTAATTGAAGAAGTTGTTTAAGAATAGTTTAATTAATGCAATTCCATTATTAACCAACTTCAGAATCAAGAATCTTTCTCTGGTAACCTATATAACCTTGTTTTGATTGTTTATGTTCCTAAACCTAGTTGATTCTATCAATAAAGTAATCAGTTACTTGTCTCTACTCATAACCAAAAACTAGACCATTGATTGGCCTATAAAACAACATCCATAAACAACTGTATAAATGAATAGTTGACAGCAACCATACCTTACAAGGCTGCAAAAATATAACAATTTCTTGGAGGGTGGGTAGCTATTTAGAAAATTAATCAAAAAAATACAAAGCATGAATTGCTATTTGGCATATTGCTTGGAATAGGAGTGCTCAATAGAATGATTATTCTTGGTAAACATTTAGTTGACAGCACAATTCTATATTATTCTAACAATGGGTCAAATTCAATTGACCACAGCGTAATACAATGAACAGATTCAATTATTAGTTCTTATAATCAACTATAACAAGCATTTTGCAAGTATATGAGGCTCTTTCTTGGGCTTCTCCAATTCTTTAACTAAAATTTTAGTTGATAAATTTGCAAGACTCATTTTTTCGTTGTAAACTTGTATCATCATCTATCAATGACTTGTTTCTAAACAACTATTTTATTCAAAAAAATTGACATTAAATGAAAAAATTAATCTCTCTAATAGCCATTATTGCAGCCACTGTTTCGTTGAGTTTTGCACAAGATATTAAGTTTGAATTGTACCAAGGCGAAAAAGCAGGTGCTACTGATTTGGCTACAGCCGATGAACAAAGTGGTGCTAAAATTTCTCAAGCAGGTACCAATGCAACCAATTGGAATTATGGCACCATTGAACAAGCTTCTACAGGTGTTCGTTTTTTCAAATTCAAAAACACAGGAGCTGCTCCCCTAGTAATTTCTGCGGCTAAAGGTAGCTGTGGATGTACCGTTCCTTCTTACCCCAAAGAGCCTATTATGCCAGGTGAAGTAGGGTACATCAAAGTAAAATATGATACGAAGCGTATTGGCCAATATACCAAGTATGTTACCCTAACCACCAATGCTACTTCTAACACCACAACACGTCTAAAAATTAATGGTTTGGTTGAAGCAGAAGCGGAAGCGACTCCTGCCAAAGAAAAAAGTATGTTCAACTAATTTCTGAACGACACTCAAAATTTCAGGTGTGTATTGACCAATACACTGCTGAACTTATCTGATAACTGACAACAATTCTCTCTAATAAATTTAATACCAATGAAAAACATTATTTCTTTGATGGCTGTATTACTGGCCACTGTTTCTTTCGCCTTTGCACAACAAATCAAATTTGTATCTTATGAAGGTGGTGACTACACTAAAACTAGCAATGCTGACGAAAAAGCAGGCGCAGCCTTGAGCCAACCTGGTGCCAATGCAATGGAGTGGAACTATGGTAATATTGAAAACAGTTCTACAGGTTATCGCTTTTTCAAATTCACAAATACAGGGTCTGGGCCGTTGGTGATTTCTGCGGCGAAAGGTAGCTGTGGATGCACGGTTCCTTCTTACCCCAAAGAGCCTATCATGCCTGGCGAAAGTGAGTATATCAAAGTAAAATACGATACCAAACGTACAGGTGCTTACACCAAGTATGTTACCCTAACGACTAATTCTCAAGATAACGCTACTACTCGTCTAAAGATATTTGGAACAGTAGCAGCTCCTGCTAACACGGCAGCTCCTGCTTCTACCGCTCCATCTACTGTAAAGTAAGCTTACTTTTTAGAAATATAATAACAATAAACGTCCTCTTGAAGCAATTTGAGAGGGCGTTTTTGTTTGTTAATAAACGACAGGCTCTGCTTTTAGTGGTAGAATTGCGGTGTCTACAAAGGGCAATAAATCTGTATAAGACAAAGAAAAGGATAGCTCTGTTATTGCATAAGCATCAAGTTCATAAGGATTATAATAAAAGTGCAAGGCCTCCGAACCGATAGAAAAATTGGGTGGCAATACAAAATTTGTGGTATCTCGATCAACTATAGTAGACGGTTGCTCACCATCTTGTTCCTGCCATGCCTTCCAGAAAGCAGCTCTAGCTAGTGGCAACCAGGCTTCTTGATTGCGGTCATAAAATAAGTCCTCCAACTGTAATTCCTTGCCCGATAGAGCGTGATAATTTTTGTAACTCGTCCAACTATTGGCATGAGCACCTCCTGTAAACTCTACCTGATCTACTCTCAAAACAAATACAGCAGGCGTATTGGTCAAGACAGATAATTGCATGTCAAATGCCCAATTGCTTGAGGGTAAACCAAATTCCTTCATATCCTTTTTATGCAATCTAAATTCTGTCAAAAAACCCTCTAAACGTTCCTCTACCGTCTTGTACTGCCTAGTTTCTTGCAATAAAACAGCCTTGATTTGTGCATTGATACGATCACGCACCACACTAGTAACCAGTGAGTCAACTAAAGGATATTTAAATCGAATAGTGGTGCTATCACTTTGGCTATATTCATCAGGGTTGTGCTCATAGGCCGCTTTTTGATATATCGTATACAAAAGAGTATCTTTTCCCATTTTTAGATGATACGGTCCCCAAACGATAGGTTTTATAGGTACAAAAGCATCCTTCTCCAGTGGAGTAGGCGGAGTACAACCTCCCCAACCAAGAGACATACTCAAAAGAAGCACAACAACTGCACCGCGAAGGTTGACAGAAATAAAGAGCTGATTCATAGTAAAAGATAGAAGCCCACGAATAGAAAGTAAATGGCCTTGAGCAGTCTCCAAAAACATTTTATACTCTACTCAAAAGCAATGTTGAGCAAAGAAATTACTTAAAGTACTTTGCTCAACAATTTAGTTTTTTTTATAGAACTGTTAGAACAATTCCAATTATTTACCAATAATTACTTGTACATACCTTAACCTTCAATCAATCTTATCTAATTGATGACTATAGTAATACAACCTATCTCAAGATATTATTTTTTTGACAATAATCAAAGAATTTACATCAATACCAAAACGTAATCAATTTGATAAATTGAATTTTTTATCATTAAATAAAAGTCCAAATACAAAATAACGACGCTTTCAATAGAATAGGAGGATAAAAAGTACAAGTTAATTCAATATTTTTTTTAATTTTGCAACCCTCATTTTATCACTATAATGATTATTCGACCACCCAATTCATGACTACGCTCAAATCCAATAAAGAAGTTCAACAAGCGGCTCTAACCTTTTCTCGTAATCTAGAGCAACAAAATTTAGAATCTATTGAAGGGCAATTTTTTCCTGCCGATACAGGTATTCTGTACAAGAAGCAGCAACGTACACTCGCCTACTGCTTTGGTATGGGAGTACTCTGTTTGTTTATATTTTTATATGTGCTGCTGATAGAGTTTAACTATTATGCACAACTCGATCGTTTAGTAATTGCCTGTACTCTTTTTTGGGGCGTACTGGTAGCTATTACAGTGTGGTTGTTCAATCAATACTCCAAGGACAGCAAACTCTTACAAATGGCATTAGACAATCCCCGAAAATCAACTTTTGGGGTATTGATAACCCCAGATTATTACTTTGAGCATTTGCCCAACTATTATCACATTATCCCAAAATCCAACATCATTCGAATTGATTACGAAGAAAAGCGTGACAATGGAGAAGTCTATTTAGAGCTACTCATAGATATGGATGATCAATTGGATATTCGCGGTATACTCTACCGTCCAGAGGAATATGAACTCAAAGAATGGATCAATGCTCCTGATGCCTCTACCGCATAAATTCTAAAGACAATTTCACGCTCTATCTTACTTTAACGAATCTTTAACGGCCTGATTTGGACGCTCTATCTTGGGGCTTACAAAAACAGAAGTGCCACTATCCTCTTTAATTTTTTGAGGATCAATCTGTCCTGTATATACCCCATAAAAAGCTACTAAAGCTACCAATATCAGCCCAATAAATGAAAAAGCAGAAAATCTCCATCCCCAAATATTGCCCATGTACTCGTCCTTATCCGTACCAAAAAGTAATTTTCTAGCCTTTGCGCGACGTTCTGCACGACTTAATTCTGAAAACGGTCTTTCGTCATCTTCTTTCTCCATAACTCAACTTTATTATTTATCTTACGTATAACAAGCATCCAATTGCTGGTTTTATTAACTATACAGAAAACAAAACTTTTTATTCCTTGTTGTTTTTAGAATAAAAATTGGTGCTGTTCATTGAAGTTGTTTAAGAATGGAATTGTGTTGATAATGAGTACTAATTTGGTTCTAATCAAGGCGAAAATTTAGCTCATAGCAGCGCTATGGGGTCAATTTTCAACGATGAGTAGGGCAAAATTAGCTTTCATTAGCGACATTAAGCTAATTTTAAACAACTTCATAGTTATATAAGGAGCCAATATAATAAATATATTGTGATCTCGTCACAATAATGTAAAAACAATTTGTAAATATAAAATGGTATGAATGGCTGCAAATCTTGATTTAGAAGCAATTATAGGGGTGAAAAAACGCTCCATCTCCAATAAGCCCTAGCATAATAAAAAGTAATTTACTTGCCGTTTTTCCATTTGTAAATACTTCGTTCGGTTATCTTGTCGCCCATTTTTGTATAATGTTCTTCTGCTTTTTTTGCACTACCAAAGTAATCAATCGCCCATAGGGCTAGTTGTCGTTTGTAATCTGATATTAATTTATTTAGACTCTTAGAGGAATCAAATTTATTGTCCTCTATATTTTTACCATGATACTTTAAGAACTCTGATTTCGCATATTCAAAGCCATTTTTTTGAGCAATAGTATTTTTTATCTTATCAGATAATTGTTGATAAGCATGGTAATGAATAGCAATTTTCTGTAAATCTCTAAAGTTGCCCAATAGAGGTTGATTTATTAACCAGTTTTTAAATGCGGAGTTGTCTTTAGGAGGATCTCCGATTTTTAAATTATTCCAAACGCCTTTCCAGTCTTGGTATATATCTTCACGACTTTCTCTAAGAGGAGGAATTTCTATAACAAGTTGAACAATTCTATCATAAAAGTCAGGCAATAAGCATTGTTGGAGTTCGGATATACTTTTGTTAGAAGCAAAAATTAAACGACACTCAATTGGCTCTTCTTCGGGACTACCCAAACGCCTAATATGAAACCTATTATGCTCATCTGTTTGAAATGCTTTCATTAATTTTCCTTGAACACTTTTTGAGAGCATATGAATTTCATCTAAAAATAGTAGCCCATTGTTAGCTTCTGCAATTAGCCCTAACTTATCGGATTTGGCATCCGTAAAAGCTCCTTTCGTATATCCAAATAATTCAGATTCAGCCATCGTATCATTTGCAAAAGAAGCACAGTTGGCAGCAATAAAAGGATAACCTTGAGTCTTGGTAGTTTCAGCTAGTCTTGATTTACCTGTTCCTCTTTCTCCTAATAATAATATGGAAAACCCCAATTGAGTAAAGGTCTCTAGTTTTTGCTGTGCAATAATTCTGGAATCTGATTTTGTAGACTCGGCTATTTTCAGGCTTAGTTGCTCTTTTAAAGCATTTATTTGTTGAGGAGATGTTTCTTTTATAAAGAAATCATAAAACCGCTTTTTTTCTGATGCTATTTTTCTATCATAAATTTGGAGAAAATGAGTGTTTGTAGGAAGTCTTTTGGCTTCGCTTAAGATGTACCATGCTGTTTGAGTTTCATTGCTCCCAAGAGAAACACAAAAATACCAATTAGCGTGTAAATGCTTTTTCTTAAGGTGGTCAATTTTTAATACAAGGTTTTGGACGATGGACTCAACATCTCTCAAGTCTTTGATGGAATTTACAGGAACGGCTTCAAACTTATTGGCATAGATGTCTTTTGCATTACTAATTTCTGTAAACCATTTTATCTGCTCACTTATACTATAGTGGTGTATTTCTCTCCAGTATTCCTTTGTAAAGCTATGATATATGTTTGTATCAAACGCTTGTTTGACAAATTCAAATTCGTCCTCAATGTTAGCGTTGAATAATTTTCTAGGATTTTCGGCCTTTAATGCTTGCTCTCGGTGGAGTATTTTTTTCTAGACCATATCAAGGTTCTTCTTCTTCAATTCGGGGTCTTTTAGAATATTTTCCCTATACCGAAACCTTCTTGATGAGAGCAAGTCAAAATGTTTTTGATCTGTTGTCACATAATAAACCTTATCAAATACAAATCCTTGTTTGACAAAATGATTGCTGTTAAAATGTGGGGCTAAATTTTCTTGATCTAATTGCTCTAAGTTGATTTTATGTGAGGCTAAATTTTCATTACTATCAAATTCTTTATTAAAAGCAGATAAAATGTGTTTTAGCCAAGCTATCCCATGTGTCGTATAATGCCAAGAGACAAAGATATTTTCTTTTTCATTCATGAAGATGAATTATTTTTCATAAGTATGAATTTATCTTCATTAAGATAGTGTAATTTATCTGTATAATACTATGATTAGTAGGTGTTTATTTTTTGGCAAGCTATTAGTTTACTGTTGAGCGAAATGATTTTTTCACAATTAAAAACAATTCATTATGTCTAAGAAAAAAATAAGCCCCAAAGACAACTCTTCTAATATGAAGAATGCAAACAAAGGAACGAGTGGTGTAAACAAACAATACAGTCAAGTTCAGGGAAACAAAAGCAAACAACTTCAAAAAACAAAGAAGTCATAAGTTAGTACTCTAATTATCAGCAAGTAGGCTTGTCCTACTTGCTGTATTAAAAATGAAGCAATGAATATTCTAAAAATAATACATGGCTATCCTCCCAAGTACAATGCGGGTTCTGAAGTTTATAGTCAAAGTATTTGTAATGAATTGATTAATCAGGGGCATCATGTAACTGTTTTAACCCGAGAAGAGATGCCTTATCGAGCAGATTTTGAATTCAGACATTATCGAGAACAGGAGTTATTACAGTTTTATTATATCAATATGCCAAGGGATAAAGATGGCTATCGGCATAATGAAATAGATGAACAGTTTGCTAATTTATTGAAGAAAGAAAGGCCAGATATAGCACATGTGGGTCATTTGAACCATCTTTCTACAGGACTTATTCAGCAGCTTAAAAAAGCTGGTATACCTATAATTTTTACGCTACATGACTTTTGGTTAATGTGTCCAAGGGGGCAATTTTTGCAGAGAAATTATGATGGATGTAATACCTATCAGCTCTGTTCTGGTCAAGAAAATAGAAAGTGTGCAACATCTTGTTATCAAATGTTTTTCTCAGGACTAGCTGATTTTTATGAGCAGGATGTAAGTTATTGGACTAGTTGGATCGCTCGAAGAATGAACGAAATTAACGAATTAGTTTCAATGGTAGATAGGTTTATAGCTCCTTCTCGGTATTTGATGAACCGTTTTATCAAGGACTTTCATTTACCAAAAGAGCAGGTGATTTATTTAGACTATGGATTTCCAACCCACTATCTCCAACCAATTACTAAAAGTAAGAAAGAAGACCTATTTACATTTGGATATATAGGTACTCATATACCTGCAAAAGGTGTGAATTTATTGATCGAAGCTTTTAGAAAGATAGAAGGCAAGGCAAAATTAAAAATTTGGGGTTGGAAGGATTCTCAAAGTCAAAAAGCATTATTGGAAATGACTAAAAGTAGTGATAATCCCATTGAGTTTTGTGGAGGGTATATTAATGAAAATTTAGCGGATGTTGTATTTAGTCAAATTGATGCGATTGTCGTTCCTTCTATCTGGGGTGAAAATTCGCCATTAGTGATCCATGAAGCACAAGCTTGCCATATTCCTGTTATAACAGCAGATTATGGTGGTATGGCAGAGTATGTTCAACATCATACTAATGGTTTATTATTTAAGCACAGGGATGTTCAATCAATAACAGAACAGCTTCAATGGGCACTAAATCATTCCAGCCAGATGGAAAACCTAGGAAAAAAAGGTTATTTGTACTCTGAAAATGGTCAGGTGCCTACTATTAAATACCATTGTTCACAACTAGAGGTACTCTATCAAAATATGATCTCCAATTATGGCTAATCAAGAACTATGGCGTATCACCATTGATACCAATCCAGAAGATTGCAACTTAAAGTGCATTATGTGTGAAGAACACAGCCCTTACAGTAATTTTATAGAAAATTTATACAAAGAAACAGGAATTAAGAGAAGGCGAATGCCGTTTGAATGGGTCATTGATATTTTTGAACAAGCGCACCAGCTTGGAGTCCAAGAGATCATTCCTTCTACAATGGGAGAACCGTTATTATACAAGGGGTTTGAACAGATTTTTGATTTGAGTGAACAGTACGGGATCAAAATTAACCTAACTACAAACGGCACTTTTCCGAAGAAACCAGTTGAGGTTTGGGCAAAATTGATCGTTCCAAACACCACAGATATTAAAATATCTTGGAATGCAGCTACACAAGAAACAGCTGAAAAGGTCATGGAGAAAATCGATTTTAATCAATGCCTTGAGAATGTGAAAATATTCCTTAAAATAAGAGATGCACACTATCAAGAAACGGGATATTTCTGTAGAGTAACTTTCCAATTGACATTTATGCAAAATAATATGCACGAACTTGCTGACATCATCCAACTTGCAGCAAGTCTTGGAGTGGATCGAGTTAAAGGACATCAGTTATGGGATCATTTTGATGAAATTAAGGACTTGTCCTTTAGAAAAGATGCGACAAGTATTGAACAATGGAATCAATATGTCGAAGAAGCCTATATCGCAAGGGATAAATATTTAAAACCTAATGGCGAAAAAGTACTCCTAGAAAACATTATTCCCTTAAAAAATTCTGAGACTGAAGAAGTCCCTGAAGCTTATGTTTGCCCATTTTTGAATAAAGAGCTTTGGATTTCAGCTACAGGTAAAATTTCTCCCTGTTGCGCGCCTGATAAACTAAGGCAAAGTTTAGGCGACTTTGGGAGTATAGAGGAATCTAGTATTGGGGATATTCTACAAAGTAAAAATTACCAATACTTAGCAAAAAACTATACCAAAATCCCCCTTTGTAAATCTTGCAATATGAGGAAACCTAGTTAAATCACTTCATTATTAGAGCGTAAAAGCCAACAAGTAAACGTATATGGATACCAGTAACACCAAACTCAAACAACTATTTACAGGGTATTGGGAGTACTTGCCTGTTCAAACAGCATGTAAACTTAGTATTTTTGATGCTATAGAAAAAGGGATAAATACACTCCAATCATTATCAGAAGAAATAGATGCTAATAAAGAGACCTTGTTTTTTCTCTTAGAAGCATTAGTCTTGCTCCATTTGATTAGCAAAAAAAAGGAGGGATACTATCTTCTCAAAAAAGGAGCACTATTAACTGATAGTCATCCAAAGTCTGTAAAATATAGTTGTATTTTATGGGGAGGAGAGCACCTTACAGCTTGGCAAAACCTAGAGTATACCATACGAACTGGTAAGCCTGCATTCGACCATTGTTTCAAAGAACCTTTTTTTGAGTACTTAAAAGCGGAAAAAAAGAGTAATAGAATATACCACAAAGCAATGTTTGAGTATGCAAGAGATGATTATGAAAACATTACAGAAGTCATTGATTTTTCCAATCACAAGGTTTTGATGGATGTAGGCGGAGGACTAGGGGCTTTACTTATGGCAGTGAGGAACACCTTCCCAAGCTTATCTTTAAAACTCTTTGAGTCTGAAAATGTAATTAAACTTTTGTCAAAGAATTATTCCAAACTATTTTCTGCAATTAGTGGGGATTTTTTCAAAGAAATACCTCCTATCGCTGATGGCATAATCATGAGTCGAGTTATTCATGATTGGGAGGACAAAAAAGCGCGTCTTATTTTGAAAAATGTTTACAATGCCTTGCCAAGTACAGGTAAACTCTATCTAGTAGAAATCTTAAAAGATAACCTGAAAGATGGAGCCACTTTATTGAGTCTCAATATGCTGTTAATCTGTAACAGTTATGAACGAACAAAAGAGGAATATCTATTCTTATTAAGAGAAGTAGGGTTCAAGGTTAAAGAAGTAAAATCATTAAATACATTGCAATCAATAATTATTTGCGAAAAATGAACAATTGGAAAGACATAAAGGTAAATGCCAATAGTAACGGTTTTGAAATAAATGAGCAGAGCATTTTTAAACTCTATACAGAAGTATTGAAATTTCACGCGCCTGGGTTAGCTCCTGTCAGTAATGAAACGGGCTGGTTTCATATAAACACTAACGGTACTCCTATTTATAGGGAAAGGTATCAAAGAACTTTTGGCTATTACTGCAATCGTGCAGCGGTTTGGTCTAAAGAAGGTTGGTTTCATATATCGTCTGAAGGAAAAGCAATATATACGAATAGATTTGGATGGTGTGGCAACTACCAAAGTAATACTTGCACTGTTCGAGACGTAAATAAAAACTACTTTCATATAGGCTTAAATGGAGAGCGGTTGTATCTTGAAAATTATCTTTATGCAGGAGATTTTAGAGATGGAATAGGTTGTGTTAGGAAACAAAATGGAAATTTTATTCATATTGATACATTAGGCAGGCAGCTTCATACGAATGAATATTTGGACTTGGGGGTTTTTCATAAAGGATTTGCTACAGCTAGGGATGAGGAAGGTTGGTTGCATATCAATCAAAAAGGAGAACCCATCTATGCTAGACGATTCAACCTAATTGAGCCTTTTTATAATGGCTTTGCTCTTGTTGAGACAAAAAAAAGAAAAAAAGAAGTGATTGATGAAACAGGAAAAACGATAGTCCAATTATGACATTATACTTAATTCGCCACGCCAAGCCAGCAATCAGTGAATATAAAGGCTTTCCTGGACCATCTTTGGGAGAAGAAGGACAAGAGCAAGCAAGTATGATTGCTGAGTATCTGAAAGATAAAAATATTCGTCAAGTTTTAGCGAGTGATTATAAAAGAGTTAAAGAAACAATGAAGCCTTTTCTCCTTTTGCATCCACATTTAAACGTGAAAGAACATATAGCCCTAAGAGAACGAGAAAAGGAAGCGGAAAGTCATGACTCCTTAGTAAATCGGGTACAGGATTGGTTTCGAGTAAATCAAGATATGATTCTACAACAGAACACTGCTATCTTTAGTCATTGTGGTCCAATAAATATGATTTTAGACTATCTAGATCCTGAAAAAACGATTTTTAAGTATCCGCATGAAGATGTTTGGGGTTGCCACACACCATTGGGGAAAATTTGGGCAATGGAATGGACGGATACTTTTGTTACTGGAAATTTGATAGAGATGATATCTTAAAAATTGGAGAGAACAGATTTTTGCTACTCATCTTTTTAGCATTACTGCTGGTACTACAAGAGGTGTGCTGATTTCTAAGATAGGAAATATTTATTTTTTACAATATGTTATTCCTCAGCTTGGTATTCAGCATATTATAACATCAGATATAGTGCTTAGGTTGGATGGATAAAGTTCAATAAAAGTGCTCACTTTTATCCTAATAAACAATAAACCAAGCGTCTCAACAATCACTGCGGAGACGCTTGGTAATCCTACCCCAACAACAAAGCCCGAAACGCAGCATAATCATTGGCCATACAAACCTTCTCACAACCGCTTAAGTCTACGGCTTCATTAGAATAATTGGGTACAGCCTGTTGCACCACTTGGTCAAATTTCTTTGGATGTGCTGTTTCTAAGAACACCCCAATTTCATTGTCTCTCAAACGACCTTCAAAGGATTTCATACCCACTGCACCATGAGGATCTAAAATATACCCCGTCTCTTCATAAATTTGTTTGATCTGGGCTACCGTAGCTTGATTGCCAGTGGTGGTGGATTGTATAATAGCACGAACCGCTTCCAATTGATGGTTATACAGGTGCATTAAGCGTTCAAAATTGCTCGGTGCGCCTACATCCATGGCATTTGAGTAAGTTTGTACCGATGGCTTGGGCGTATAGGTACCTGTTTGGAGGTATTGATAAAAGGTGTCATTGGAATTGGTGGCGGCTATAAAACGCACAGGAAGCCCCATTTTGTGGGCGATAATCCCGGCGGTCAGATTGCCCAAATTGCCACTAGGAACAGAAAAAACAACCTCTTTTTGATGGGCTTTTAAGGCTTTGTAGGCAAAGAAGTAATAAAGCATCTGGGGCAATAAACGCGCAATGTTAATAGAGTTGGCCGAACTCAAATTGAGTTGTTGTTGTAGCGTGGCATCACTAAACGCCTCTTTGACCAAGGCTTGGCAATCATCAAAGGTGCCGGCTACTTCAATGGCTTGAATATTTTCGCCCAAAGAACTCATTTGATATTCTTGATAAGCACTTACTTTTCCTTTCGGAAACAAAATACACACATCCACGCCAGCCACTTTGTAAAACCCATTGGCAACAGCACTGCCCGTATCGCCAGAGGTTGCGACCAAGATAGTTGCTTTTTCGGTCTGCTTTTTTTGCATAAAATGTGCTAGGCAACGAGACATGAAGCGTGCCCCTACATCCTTGAAGGCATGGGTGGGACCGTGAAACAACTCTAGGGAGTAGAGGTTGTCTTTGACGTGTACGACAGGCAAGGGAAACGATAAAGTTTCCGCAATAATTTGTTTTAAGGCTGCTTCGTCAATAGAGGATTGTGTAAAAGGAGTCAATGCCTTTAAGGCAATTTCATGATCGTGATAATTGTCAATATTGTCAAAAAAATCCTTGGACAAAGTAGGAATCGTTTCAGGCATGAACAAGCCCTTGTTTTTGGCCAATCCTTTTAGAACAGCTTCTTCAAAAGAAACCACTTCATTTGGATTTTTGGTACTGATATAATTCATTGGTGTTTAATTTTATAGCAATTAAAAGGATTCAATAAGGCGCGCCCCTTGATTGTTGCTCAAGGGTTCAACAAAACTCATGGTCTGAATAGTATTGTCTGCAAATACTTGGTCAAAACTCTTGCGAATGATTGCTGCCTGCTCTTTGTTGGCAGCCAATGCAAAAACAGAAGGCCCAGAGCCAGAAATTCCAAAACCCAAGGCATGGTTATTCATAGCAGCTGTTTTGAGTTCCTGAAATTTGGGAATAAAGAGCGAGCGCACAGGCTCTGCCACAAAATCCTGAAGAGATCGGGCCAGTAAATCAAGATCATTTTGATATAAACTAGCCACAAAAGCACCTAGATTGGCCCATTGATTGGCCGCTTTGCCCAATGAAATATTCTTATTCATAACGGCTCTAGAATCGGCTGTATTGATCTTGACATCTGGAAAGAAGAGCACTGCATGAAGCCCGTCAGGAATGGGCAGGGCTATAATATCAATAGGGTGGTGTGCTCGAACCAGCACCAAGCCCCCCATCAATGCTGGGGCTACATTATCGGCATGGGCAGCCCCACAGGCTACCCGTTCTCCTTCGGCTGCAAAAACCACTAGCTCTTGTTCTGTAAAAGGGGCACCAACCAACTGGTTATACGCATAGGCGGCTACCGCACTACTCGCACTGCTAGAACCCAAACCACTACCTGATTTAAAGCCTTTTTTGAGTTTAATGTCTACCCCTTTAAAGTCATTTAATTGCTCTTGCATGTTACGAATCACCACAGAGCAACAGTTTTTGGCGGGATCTGTGGGCAAATTAGCCCCTCCTTCAATGCTCGTGATCGTATTGTTGGGGGTATCGTTGAGGGTCAATTCTATGCTGTCCCCAATACTGTCCAATGCCATCCCCAAGACATCAAACCCTACGGAGAGATTGGCAATCGTTGCAGGAGCAAATGCACTTATTTTTTTCATTAGTATGATTTTTATTGATTGACAACAAGCATTAAATCAGAGAACAACCCAGCAGCCGTTAATTCTGCCCCTGCCCCTGCTCCTTTGATGACTAATGGCTCAACGGGGTATCGCTCAGAATTAATAGATACAATATTGTCTTTGCCTTCTAAATGGAAAAATGGGCTATCTGCAAGCACTTCCTCTAGTTTTATCATAGCCTTTCTTGGTTCAAAAGTGGCGATAACCTTCAATTTGGCTCCTTTCTCGGCAGCTTTTAGATATAAATCTTTAAAATGTTGCTCGGCTTGGGTGAGCTGTTCAAATAATTCGGGGATAGTAGCTGCTTCCGAACAGCTGGTAGGAAGGAAGGAATGCACGGCAATCTTGTCCATTTCGAGCCGATGATTGGCCTCTCTAGCCAAAATGAGTAATTTGCGAGCAACATCTACGCCACTCAAATCTATCAGTGGATTGGGTTCTGTATACCCTTCTTCCTTGGCTCTGCCTACAATCTCAGAAAAAGAATGCGCTGTATTGTAATGGTTAAAAATAAAGTTCAAACTCCCCGAAAGCACGGCCTGTATTTTGTGTACTTTATCACCACTTAGCACCAAATTTTGAATGGTTTTAATCACTGGCAGTGCCGCTCCAACAGTCGTTTCATAATTAAAGGCACAGTTGTATTGTTTGGCCAATTGTTTGAGCTGTTGATAATTCTGATAAGAACTACTGCAAGCAATTTTATTACAAGTAACGACCGCAACCGATTGCTTAAGAATTGGAGCATAGTGTGTGCTGACAGCTTCTGAGGCAGTATTGTCCAAGAAAACACTGTTTCTAAGATTCATATCCTTCATTTTTTGGATAAAATTGGCAATACCATTCGATGGCTCCCCTAAGGCGTTGATGTTGGAGTAAGCATCCCAATTGATGCCCTCTTCGTTCAAGTGCATTTGCCTACTATTGGACAGCCCCACCAGTCGCAAATCAATTTGATGTTGTTCTAGCAAATAGTTTTTTTGAGCGGCAATAATATCTAAAAACTTACTGCCTACATTGCCTATTCCAGCCACAAACAAATGTACCCTCTTATTGGCATTGTCAAAGAAGCGTTCATGCAGTACATTCACGGCTTTCTTTTCATTATCAACATGCACCACCACAGAAATATTGCGCTCAGAGGCCCCCTGAGCAATGGCTACTACATTGATTCCATTTTCTCCCAATGCCATAAATACATGGCCTGCCAAGCCCACTCTAGTTTTCATATTATCACCTACCAAAGCAATAACCGCATGGTTGGATTCGGCCGAAATTTCATCCACTAGCAAGGTGTTAATTTCTTGCTCAAAGGCTTGATTAAGTGCGTTGACTGCTCTGTCTTTATCCAAGTCAGCAATAGCAATACAAATATTTTGTTCGGACGAGCATTGGCTAATGAGAACAACATTCACCTCAATGGCTTCGAGGGCAGCAAATACTCTTTTGGCCATGCCTTTGACCCCTGCTAGACCTACCCCAGCAATCGTGACCAAACTCAGTTGATTAATGGATGAAATACCCTTGATTGCGTCCTTGCTGGTTGGTTGTATTTGATCACTAATCCAAGTACCCTCGTGGTCGGGGTGGAAAGTGTTCTTGAGGTGAAGGGGGATGCCCTTGTTGATGAGTGGGCGAATAGTGGGTGGATACAGCACCTTGGCTCCAAAATGAGAAAGCTCAAAGGCTTCTTTGTAATTGAGTTGTGTAATGGTCTTGGCAGTTTTTACAATGTTGGGATTGGCATTCAACATTCCATTCACATCACTCCATATTTCTAAGCGGCTGGCAGCTAGATTATCGGCAAAAATAGCGGCGGTATAATCCGAGCCTCCTCTGCCCAACAATACTGTTTCGCCCGCTGCATTGGAGGCAATAAAACCTGGGACGACATAATTTTGGGTAGTGGGTAAGGTAGATATTAATTGAGCGGTCTTTGCTCGATCCAATTTTCCTTTTAAATACGCACCCTTTACTCGAATGTAATCCAAACTGTTGAGCTGTTGGATGGGAATGCCTTCTTGTGCTAAGTAATTTCCAATGATAAAGGCAGAGCAACGTTCGCCAAAACTCATGACCCGAGCCAAGGTTCTATCGGACAATTCATGGAGGGTAAAAATACCTTCACACAAGAGCTGAATATCATTAAAGTATTTTTGAATGCGAATCAAGACATTGGCTTGCTGTTCTAATACAATGAGCTGTTTAATCACTTCAAAGTGACGATTTTTTAATTGTTCCAGCACTTGCTGGTAAGCATCAGAACCCTTGGCTGCCATTTCTGCTGCCTTTTTTAAGGCATCGGTTGTTCCTGCAAAAGCAGAAAGCACCAGACAAAAAGGCTCTTTTTGTTGTTGTAAAATGGCATTTACTTGTTGGATAGTTTCGGCAGAGGCAACACTACTGCCTCCAAATTTTAGGACTAACATATACGAACTTGGATAGATGATAAATTTGTTCTGCGAAGATAAAAAGCAAAACTATATTTTATACCAATAGGAATAATTGAGTGAATAAAAATTCACCAATGCGAGTGCACACAAAGTGCCTGATATGTTAATAATACCCCACTAAGGGGTCGTCGTAGTGAAGATGGTAGGAGCAGCAACAAACGCACCATTGGTCAATGATGTGGTGGGGTAGGTGCTATGTGTGGTTGTTGCTTGCATTAGAATAAAGCTATGAAATAGTTTTTAGAGTTGCAAGTTGGTACGGGGTGATTTTTATAAAATATTGGGTGTAGCCCACTACTAAAAATATTCTATACTACTATTTTAGTGAAAATTAAGTCGTTTAATCTGTATGTTTGAGTAAGAGCCTGTATTATATGTAATCTGCCTTCCTCTTTGTCTTGTCCTAGTAACGATGGACAAAAAAATGAAACAAGAAAAGCGGATTAAATTTGGAGCAGATAATTATTGGTATTTAGACGTTGAAATCCATTGAAATGCATTTAAGTTGTTGATTTAAAGAGTTTTAAGTTTGCGTCTAAAAAAGAAAGGCGCTAGTTTTTTAGACGTAAAGAATCCAAGATAGAACATATCCCCTTTTCCAAGTTTATATTCCCATTGTTTGGTGGTCAGCGTATGATTACATCAAATTTTGTTTTTATATATGGGTAGTGTTTTGAAAAATAGGCAATAGATATTCCTCTGTTCTTTCTAGTAAAAAAACAACCAACTGAACTGAATATTCCGAATAATCGGTTGTTGTTACAGGGGCTTCATTGGGCATGAAAAAATGAATAACTGTCAACCTAGTTTAGGGCTAGACACCAAGAGCAGCATGATTCTTTTTCTAATAGCGTAACATATAAACAATTTATAAGCTAAGTAGCCGTTCAAAATTACTACTACCAAAAAACGGTTATTTTCCTCCAGCTCATCGTTGAAAATACTCGTCTTAGCCCGCTAAGTCTCCGTTACCTGATTATTCGATACACTGTATCAAATAAGTCAGATCGCTTCGCGAGTGCCTTGATCTGAATAAGTGCCACATCCTTTGTACCTTTTAGGTACAAGCCAGCCCAGATCGCTTTGCGAGTATTCCATTTTTTTAATTAACATTTATTTTGACCACCTACTTAAAGGATTAAAAAAGAGCTTTTAAGTGGTTTACTAAAAGAAGAGACAAAAAATAACTGTAGTTGTTTTCTTGTACTCGTAAAAGTAAAACAGCCATTTCAGAACAAATCTGAAACGGCTGTAGCTTGTATACATTTTATGAACTGCTAACCAGTCTTAGTTATTTAGCCATCAAGTTGATTTGAATACCCATTTCATCATTAATAGCCATATCACCTACTTTACTAGATTTGTAAACAATGCCCCACTCGGTACGATCAATTTTGAAATTAGGTGTTTTGGCACTTAATACCCCTTCTTTTAACTCTACTTGGGCAGGTAATGTAACGGATTTGGTTTGATCTCTCATAGTCAAATTACCTGTGATGTTGTGTGTAGCATCAGGATTACCTTCTACCGCTTCTACCTTGGTAATTTCAAAGGTAGCTGTTGGAAATTTTTCTACTTCAAAAAAGTCTCCTGTTTTTAAGTGCCCTTCTAAGTCTGTTTTCTTTTCACCTTCCAAGTCAGTTACTTCAATAGAAACCATATCCAAGGTGAATTTACCACCTACCAATTTATCTTCTTCTAGTTGTAATTTTCCCTCTTTTACTTTCATAATACCAGCGTGCTGGCCTGCTGGTTTGGTTCCTAACCAATTGATAATACTAGCTTCTGTATCAACGGTTAATTCTACTGCAGTGGGAGCAACATCTTGTACTTCTTGCTCTTCTTGAGCTTCTACTTTTTCGCCTGGTGTAGAGCTACATGCTGTCATAAAAAACGCTGTGCTAAGTGCTAAGAAACCTATTTTAAATTCTTTCATTACTGGTTTAAATTTTTGATTGAGTGTATAATATACAGGGTAAAGATAATAAAAACAAGTACATTAAATGTATCTACACTTATTTTGTTTTAGTTTTTTTGATAATAATTAAGAGTGCATTACTATTACTGCACCAAACTAACAACAGCTAAACTACTTTGGGTTATTTTTTGTTCATGCAAGAGCAAGTTTTTTTTGCAAAAATCTAGTTATATTGAATGTTTGATAAGGCAAAAAAAAACTATTTTGCCAACAGCCCCGCCAAACGGCGCAATTGCCATTCGGATAATTTGGCATTATAACGGCTGGTCACTACGCGCTGCTGTGCCTGAATATAATTGAGTTCTGCTTGTTGGTATTGGATGAGGGTGGCTTGCCCCAGTTGATATGCTTCTGTGATGCGCTCAAAACTGGTTTTGCTGACGCTGACATTGCTCTGTTCAATGGTAATTAATGCGACATTGTTCTGATGATTGATATAGGCATCTTTTACATCTTGTTCTAGGTTATAACGCGTAGATTGCAGCGACAATTCACGATTCTCAATATTGAGACGATTTTGTTCCTTGGTACGTTTGACAATACCTGCTCCATATAAATTATACGATAAACCCAAACCAAAAGAAGGCCCAAAAGAACTATTACTAGCCACAATACCCGCATCATTACTAGAACCCGAATAACCATAACTGATGGTCGTAGACAGCTTGGGGAATAATTCTGTTTTGGTAATTTGCAAATCCAGTTGTGCATTTTCTAGCGTTTGCTGGGCATTGACTACAGCCAAGTTGTTTTTGAGTGCGGCCTCGACCAAGGCATCGTAGGTGAGCGACAAATCCAAATCAGGTGCCACTTCGACCAATACGGCATCAGGGAGATAAGGAGTGCCAATAACCTTGTTGAGTTGTTGTACGGCTTGGCGCTGACGGAGTTGCAAACGTAGTAGTTGGGAGCTATCACTATTATAGGTCGTAAGCAAATTGAGGCGTTCTACCTCTGAGCCTTGCCCGTATTTTCGTTGGGTATTGACACGCTCCAATTGGCGTTTGGTAAAAATGAGTTTATCATTGGCAATGCTGTAATCCTCTTGCAACAGGGCCAAGTTATAATACGCCTGAATCACCTGAAATAAGGTGTTTTCAATGGCTTGCTGGTAGCGTGTCGTGCTCAAGGCAACTTGCAACTTGGATTGGCGCAATCTATAGACAGGTTTGAGGCCATCAAAAATAGTGTAGCGCAAATTGACATTGGCACCATAGTTTTGAGAAGCTGCTCCTGTAATATTCTGATCTGGAATAGCCCCTGTAAAGGTGGTGACTACATTCGATATAGAATAATTGTAATTGCCTGAAATATCTACTGTTGGCAAAAAACCTGCGGCTCCAATAGTTGCGTTAGTCGCGGTTGTAGCAACCTCATTGCGCGCAATTTTTAAATCAAAATTATGCTCCACAGCGGCCTTCAACACATCATCTAAGGATACAACTGTTTGAGCATGGAGTGTAGTAATACTACTACTGATAAGAACAAAGAATAAAAAATATAGACGATACATGACAAAATATATTGTAGTAGGGGGGAATGGCAATAAAGGCATTACCCCTACAAGAAAATTAATGAACAGCTTGTTCTTCTTTAACACTTGGTTCCACTTCTTCACGACTGGCTTTTTCGCCTTCCCAAAGCCATCTCCAAGCCAAACGTGTATTATTCATGCCCATCAATAGAGGCGGCAATACGAGCAGCATGGTAAAGGTGGCAGCCAATAAACCATAGGCCAAGGCAACAGCCATAGGAATGAGAAATTGTGCCTGAAAACTGGTTTCAAATACAATGGGCATCAAACCCGCTACAGTTGTGACAGTGGTTAACAAAATAGGACGCAAACGCGAAAGGCTGGCTTCTGTAACGGCTTCTTTAAACGGCATACCCTCTTTGAGGTAGCGATTCATGGTACTAATCAAAACCAAACTATCATTGATTACCACACCAGCTACAGCTAAAATTCCAAACATAGATAGTATACTAATGGACAAACCATGCAACCAGTGCCCTGCCACTACGCCAATAAAGGCAAAAGGAATCAACAACAAGACGATTAATGCTTGATAAAAGGATCTAAAAGTAATTACTACCGTAAAAAATACCAGCAACAAAATCATAGGCAACCAGCGTTGCAGTGATTTGAGGGTGTCGCCAGCACGTTCACTCTGTCCTTCAAACAAGACTTGTACATTGGGATATTTCTCCAACAGCGGCGGAATAATGTCATTTTGTACTTCTGAGGTTACTTCAGTAGCAGAGGTTTTGAGATCGGCCAACGAAGCACTTACTTCCAGCTTGGTCAGTCCATTGATGTGGGTGATTTTTAGGGCCTTGCGCTCGGGATGTAACTCTACCAACTCCTTGAGTGGATATAGATTTTGATTGACTCTAATTTTTAAATCCAACAAATCGCTAAACGATTGGCGTTCTTGTTGGGTGTAGCGAAGCCAAACTTTAACTTCATCACTGCCGCGTTGTAGGCGTTGTACTTCGTAGCCAAAATACCCTTGGCGCACTTGGCGAATAATAGTAGCCAAGTCCAAGCCTAGTGCTTTGGCTTTTTGCTTGAGTGTGATGTGAAATTCCAAGCCTCCCTTTTGGTCATTGTCATCAATGTCCTTGAGGCGTTTATCTTGTTTGAGAATGATTTTTAGTTCGTCTTTTAATTGGCGCAATTCCTCAATATCATCCCCTACAAATCCTATTTGCACGGCAGCCCCAAAAATAGAACGTTGCCCATAGGTGAGGGTTTCCGCTTCGTATATTTTGCCGACATGTTCGCGCAACATATTACTAAAATCATTACTTGGCATATTGCGCGTTTCGCCATCGAGCAGAGAAATAAACAAACTTCCTTCATTGGAATTGGCAGACAAGCTACGGGCAATCGACAGAATGACTTCTTTTCCATCTTCGCGTTCGGCTTGGAGTTTTTTATTCACTTCCCAAGCAGATTTTTCTATGCGTTCTAATAGGCTATTGGTGACCTCTTCCGTTGTACCTGCGGGCAATTTGAGCGAAACAATGGCATCATCTCTATCTACAGAAGGGAAGAAGGTTACTTTTACGATTTTTCCACGCACTACATTAATAGAAAAAAACAAAATGACAATGCCAGAAGCAATAGCAATGGTTTTGTTATGAATAGAAAAACGTAAGATGGGGCCGTAAATTTTCGTTTTTAGAAAATCAAAAAAAGCAGTACTCGTTTTTTCTAAGGCGTTCTTCTTTTCTCCTTTTTGCAAATCTTTGGAATGGGCAATGTGGGCGGGCAAAATAAAGAAGCCTTCTACTAGCGAAAATAGCAGGGTAAAAATGACTACAAAAGCTACACTAGAGAAAAAATCGCCCAATTGGCCCTCTATCAAGAAAAAGAGTAAAAAGAACCAGCAAGTGGTCAGAACAGCAGAGACCACCGAAGGCAATACCTCCATTACGCCCTCAATAGCGGCTTTGGCAGCCGGCATACCCTGTTCGTGTTTCTGAAAAATATTCTCTGCAATCACTACACCATCATCTACCAAGATACCGATAACCAAAATTAACCCAAACAACGACAACATGTTGATATTGAATTGAGTAAAGGACATTACAATAAACATCCCTGCAATAGAAATCGGAATACTCAAGGCTACCCAAAAAGCAATTCTAGGCTTTAGGAAAAGGCCTAAGAGTAGAAAAACTAAGAAAAATCCGAGCAAACCATTCTCCACCAATAAATCGGTACGTTGCTGAATTCTAACACTACCATCTTTGAGCAAGTAAGCCCTCACCCCATCCTTAGAAGTTGAATCTAAGGGCGCATTGGCCGCATTAAACTCTTTGATGTATGCTTTGGCAGCATCTGCTGTTGTAATGATATCTTCGCTTAAGCGACTGAGAACTTTGATCTTAACAGCAGGTTCCCCATTATAATATTCTCTAGAGGGGACATCTGCCCATTGGTTGTTGATGGTAGCAATATCTTTGAGCAAGATGGGGCTTCCACTAGCACTCGTTTGTACAATGGTGTTTTCCAATTGCTCGGCATAATAGACTTTATTTTCGGCTCTTAGAATGACTTTATTATTGCCCATTTCTATATTCCCACCAGTCAATTCTATATTGGTGTTTTGTATAACTCTAGCAACCTCGGCAAAGGTTAGCTGGAAGGCATCTAGGGCATCTTCGCGGATGGCAATTTCAATTTCCTCATCGGGATAGCCCGATACTTGTACCTTCGAGATATTATCCTTGGCTAATAATTCCTGTTCGGCCTTTTCTCCAAAGAGTTTGAGCGTTTTTAGATCCACATTACCACTAATCATAATATCAGCAGCAGCATCGGTACGCTCTTGTTTGTAGATCACAGGCTTTTCGGCATCTTCAGGAAAGGTATTAATTCTATCAATGGCGTTTTTGACATCCGTTAATACCTCTTCTACATTGTAACTGCTTAGGATTTCGATATTAACATTGGACAGGTTTTCGACCGAGGTAGAATTTATCTTTTTGATCCCCTCCAAACCATCAATTTCCTCCTCTAGTTTGAGGGTAATTCCTTTTTCAACTTCGGTTGGAGATGCACCTACATAGATTGTTTCTATGATAATGTTTCTACTCTCGATACGCGGAAACAAACTACGCTGTATATTAATAGCAGAAAATATCCCGAGTATGGCAATTAGCAGCAGCAAAACATCGGCTGTAATGTGGTACTTGATAAAATATTTTATGGCGTTTTTCATGATAATTTTAACTTAACAAAAGAAGAAGTGTATAGTATTAGTGGTAGGAATAGTTGCGATCAAGCTACTGCACCAATTGAACAGGCATACCATCATAAGCACCCAATAAGGGTTGTGCCATTACAATGGTGCCCACTTCCAATCCTTTGATATACATATCATTACCATCCAATTTGACTACTTCTACGGCAGTCAACGTCAATTTGTTTCCTACAACACTATAAATATTGTTGTTGCCTACTAACAAGGTTCTTGGCAGAACCATTACTTCTCCAAGAGATTTGGTCTTTACCGTTCCATTTAAGAACATACCTTCGCTCAATTGACTGCTGTAGAGTGTGATGTAAACCTTTTGAGTTTGAGTTTTTTCATCAATCACTTTTCCAAAACGATCCACGGTACCTGTCCATTCTGCTTTAGTGGCTTCTGAGTAGAGCCGTACTTTATTACCGCGTTTCAAGAATTCTACATCATACAAAGAAACGGTTGCTTCCAATTCGTAACGAGAGGGGTGGGTCAATACACCTAGTTTTTGTCCACTGCGAACCAATGCACCCTCATACACAGCGGCATTGGTCAAAATGCCATCAAAAGGGGCATAAATATTATATTTGGTGAGGCGGTATTCTTGGCGTTTGATGTTGAGATATTGATTGTTGATGTTGCGAGCAGCTAGGAAGTATTTTTCGCGATTGCTTTTGGTGGTAGGCAGCTCTTGGATAGGGGATGCTACATCAAAGGCATTGATATATTGTTCCCATGTTTCAAAATTATCACTGTAGTCTGTTTTGAGATCGGGCAAAAGGGTAATCAGAGTGCTGTACAATTGGCTTTTGGCTGCTTGCAACTCTAGGCGTGCTTCTTGGTCATCTAGGCGAAGCATCAACTGGCCTTTTGAAAAGCGTATACCTTCTCTAAACTCTTTTCCAGCACGTTCAATTTTTCCAGTTACTTCTGAGAATAAATCAATCTTTTGACGTGCAATTACTTTACCAGTCAGCAAGACCTCCGAGGACAAATTTTTGTTGTCAACTTTGCGCCCGTAAACATAAGTAGCTTCTCTTACTTTTTCTTTTTTTTCAGT
Organism: Aureispira sp.; assembly: GCA_045105775.1. GTDB lineage: Bacteria > Bacteroidota > Bacteroidia > Chitinophagales > Saprospiraceae > Aureispira. Next base: position 27,909 of record JBGCDW010000102.1, on the reverse strand, counting down.
GCTTAGAGCTTCTTTCTTACTATCTGGAGTACTGCCTAGTTTATTGGCAAAATAAATACCGCCCACTAAAATTAGAATACCAATGATGACACTTATTTTTCTTAGAATTTTATTTTGACTCATGTTGTATTTCTTTCTGACCTTGTATAGCTTTAGAAGAATTTTGAATGAAGTTGTCTGATTATTGGCTACAATAATAAGTCAAAAAAGTTGTTTAGAAGGCTAAGAATTTTTCTTTTCGACCAAAGGACGAATATCTTCAATCAACAGCATAGAGCCAGTCCCAAATAAAAAAAGCGTTGACTTTGCTTTTGCAAAATCAACGCTCCTAGAAACTTTCTATGCTATATTTAAAGGTGCATAATTGCTTTCTTTTGTAATAGGCGTTCTTCTGATTCAACGTGGTTTTCATCAGGCAAACAACAATCGACAGGACATACAGCCGCACATTGAGGTTCTTCGTGAAAACCGACACATTCCGTGCATTTATCAGTCACAATAAAGTAGTAATCTTCCTCTACTGGTTCATGCATCTCTTCTGCATTTGCCTCTTGTCCATCTACCAATGTAAATGTCCCTGAAAGACCTGTACCATCTGCATAAGCCCACTCTACACCACCATCATAGATCGCATTGTTGGGGCATTCTGGTTCACAGGCACCACAATTGATACATTCATCTGTAATATAAATAGCCATTGGTTATGAATTATGAAATGAATTAAATGGGGTTATCCCTTTTTGACGTTACGCATAAATTTAATCATTACAACGAGAATAAACAAGCCATATAACTAGTAACATCAAGTTCTATTACAAATATTTGACAAAAATAAGCACTTTTAGAAAATATTCCGATTAATATTACTAATAAAGTGGAAGTTGTTTAAAAATTGGTAATACTTATAGTGGTAGTATTTAAATACGTAACGTAGAATACGTTTAATTTAATCAAATGTTTACAATTTTTATTGTTTTTTCTGCAAAGGAATAATTAGCATAAGTATAAAAAAAACTAGTAGATTCTCTTTGATCTACTAGTTTTTCCTAGTTATTAAAACTTTAGTTTTTTGGTAGTAACAGTTGTTGTAAAATTTATTCGGAGTGAATACTATTTTAACTATGCGTATGTTTGAGCTTTATACACTATAAATGTAGTTACTATGCTATGTAAAAGATAATCTTAGCGGTTTAAAGTTTCCAAGCTTCCCAACTTTTTAGAATCTTTATCACCTCTTATTTGGTTTTAAAAGTTAAATTTAGAAAGCTTCCCGACTCTCTGAAATTAATCAACCAATTTTATTTTGTGTGTTGAATTCAACTTCCCAATAAAATTCAACATTTGTTTTAACTTGTTAAGTTACTTACTACTATGCCAATAAAATGCCAAAATACATTTAGTTTTACTAGTCAGTTTTTTATGAATTAGATTAAAGTGTATTTGTTTTCATTTTGAAATGCTTGCTTTGTTTTGAGTGCATTTTGACACAGCGGTTTTTATCTTTTAAAGATTTTGTTTTTAACCTTTGGCTACTTAAGTAGGCTTTAAACGGAGACAGAGGCGAGTTTGGAGGGTTTCTAAAAGCACCAATTCGTGAGTAGAATGCTGAAATAATTATCAAGTGTCCAAAGCCCACTGTTTTTTTACAGCCGCTACCATATCTACGATTTTTAAATCTTGCATACATTTAAAATGCCCTTTGGGGCAAGTAGCCCGACCAATTTTGGTGCAAGGGCGGCATGGGAGCTCTTGAGCAATGTGCAAGGCGGTTGGTGCGTGGGGGGGCAAATTAGGAAAAAGACCAAAGGCAGGGTGGGTACTTCCCCACAGCAGTACCAAGGGGCGTTTGAAGGCCGCAGCTATGTGCATCAATCCTGTATCATGGGCAACTACAACTCGTGCTTGTGCCACTAAGGAAGCAGATTGATTGATGGATAATTGTCCACAAGTATTGATAACATGCGTGCCTGCTTCTGCAATGATTTGTGCCGATTCTTGGTCATCTGGTCCACCCAAAAGCACTATCAAGTGCTGGGATAGTGCTGCACAAAGTTGCTTTAAACGCTCAGTTGGAAGACGTTTGGTAGCGTGTGCTGCGCCAATGACCAAGCCAATATAAGCCTGCTGCCCCAATCGAGCATCGATCTGACTCGGTTGCACTTGTTCTTTTGGAGGAATAAAATGGTCTAGCCCCAAATGATCGTTTTGCAGTTGCAAGGGAGCCAAGCCCATTCTGTAGCGTTCGGCAATAGGAATATTGGGGAGTTTATTAATGTGAAAGCGTATAAATAGCCATTTTTTGAAGCTCAATTTGTCAAAAGACAACACCGATTTTTGCAAGGCGCGCCTTACTTGGAGAGTCCGCCAATTCTTATGCAAATCCAAAACCCAGTCATAGTTTTCAGCTTTTAGTTGAGGGAGTACAGCAGCCAACGGTTGTTCCTTTTTATTAAAAAAAATCACTTGGTCTACATATGGACTGGCAGTAAGCAAAGCAACAAATTGCTGCTTTACCAAATAATGAATTGTTGCATCAGGAATTTGTTGCTTTATCCAGCGTGGCACAGGACTGGTGGCGACCAAATCACCTATAGAACTGAAACGCAAAATCAGGAATTTGGGCATGGTTTATAAAATCACAATAGTTTGATAAAAGGCTTGATTGTTTACCCAGAATAAGAGCTGATAACTTCCAGGTTGAAGCGAAGGCAAGGCCAGTGGCAGTTGGGGCTGTTGAGTTTGCCAAATGACTTGTCCAAGCATATTGTATACCGCCAATTGGTCGGGGACTTGCAGGGCTTTATATTGCAAGGCTTTTCCTTGTGGTAACGGATTGGGAAACCAAGAGGAAGAAGCTTTGGCCAGTTGGTGGATGTTATTGTGTTGAGTTTGATGAATAACACCGACTGCATCCAAATCAAATCCCCCTGAGGCAAACGGTGTATTCCAAGGATCATTGATTTTGTGCCCTCTACTATCACGAGTAGCATAAGCATTTTGCAAACTGCCTACCACATCTATCAGGCGTACATGAGTCACCGCATTGATGTCGAGCAAAGGCGAAAGACCTCGCAACTCTTCCAAATCAAAGGGGGTTCCATAATTAGCGCGGTATTTTCCTGCCAAGTTGTAGATTTTTCTTGGGTCAACAGCCCCAAAGCTTCCTACAGGAGTACTGGTATCTGTATTAGAAACAGCAGGGAAACGCACAAAATGCTGCCCGTCCGAACTCACTTCTACAAAGGCCAATTCTAGAAAAGTATTATTAAAAGCATTCTCAAAAACAGCAAAATCTGCTCCTAAACCATTCTCAATAGGATGAGCAAAGGTAAGCACCGCTTGTCCGCCATCGCCCAAACTAACAATAAATCCATCACCAGCAGGTCCCAAGGCATGAGCAGCAATGCCAGCCGTAGCCAAGCCCAACCCTAGTTGGCTAATATCCATTGGGCCCCGTTGTAGGGTACAATGGGTTGCCCAAGCTACCAGAATACTCGAATCTTTGGCAATCGCTTTGCTGCCTATTTCACTAGCAGCAGGTGCAAATTGACTGTACAGTTGCCAAGGAAAAAAGCATATACAAATAACAATAGCTAGTAAATATTTCATAAAAAAATAGCTTTTATTGGAAGGAAGACTTCGTGCAACTGGTAGTTTTAAAAAAAAGTAAAAATTAAAAAAGTAAAAAATAACTTTATATCTATTTGGTTGCTAGTTTTTTATAATGTTTTAATGACTTGATTTTGATATGCTTGTAAATTCCTATATTCTATTTAGGGGGAGTTTTGTAATTCACTTAGATACAAGTATTATGCAAAATAAAGCAAAAACAAATTGTTTCAAAATGACAAACTTTTTTGTTTTCTCAACTAATTATAATATATTGCAACAGGACACAAACTTACGAGAAAAGTACCAGAAAAAAGAACCTATCAAAGTAGGGAATCTTTATTATAAAACACCAATTTGAAGACGTGCATTACTATAAACTATTTGGAAATTGTGCAAACGAGTATCCGCATAATTTTTAACACCAACAATAATAGTAAAGAGTAAGAGCAATAAGAGCTAAACAACATGCAAATCAAGAACATTCAACAATTCCGTACCAATTGGCGCAATGATCAAGGCTATGATATGCCCAATTGGAATGAAAATTTTATTGGAAGTAGCCACGAGCAAAATAGTGGATTTTATAAAATGGTTAATGGTATTGTTGGTAATATTAGAGCAGACTTAACTCCTAAGTTGCAAAATGCTCAAGATGAACAAGCCATTTACGAATTTTTGCAAAATGCGGCGGATAGCCAATCTACAGAATGTGCTGTTGTATACAATGACACTTTTTTTATGGTCATCAATAATGGAAAGGCATTTACTGATAAAGATTTAAAAGCATTGCTCAACTCTTTTCAGGGAACCAAGGCGGATAAATCCAAGGAGGAAAATTGTGGTAAAATCGGGCGTTATGGTATTGGCTTTAAGTTGGCTTATCGCCTAATGGGTAAAGCCGATGGAGGAGAAGAATTGTTGCGTGATTTGGCGGGGCCGTTATTGTTCAGTTGGCACAACAAGGAGCAATTCAACCGTTTGCTCGATTACAAAGGGGATGAATTGAGTTTGGAGGACGATGTACAGAGTGAAGTAGCCCCTTGGTTGTTAAAAATCATTTTGGCCTGTTTTCCTACCGCACCAGAAGAGACTGTCAAAGACTTGGATTATCAAGACCAGACCTTATTTCAAGCCGAAGAGTTGCAAGAGTTAGTGGCTTTTTTGCAAGAACAAAAGGGCTTGTTGGAACAATTCTCTTTAGAACAAGGCTCCTTATTCTTTTTGCGTTTTGGTCCCAAAAAGCATGAGAAATTAAAGACTTCTTTGCTCAATATACAATCGGGAATTGGTTACGCTATGAACAATCTCAAAACATTGGAGAAAGTAGCCTTGCAAGATAAAGTCATAGAACAGCACAACACGCTCTTGGAGCGTTATGCAATTTTGCCAGGTACCGATGATTTTCAGAACATTGATCCAGAATTCCCCAAATGCCCCATTGAAATTTCTTTGGGTTTTCCACTGGAAAAAGAGCAAATGCGCGCTTTGAAGCAAGCACCTAGTTTGTATCAGTTTTTCCCAATGCGAAATGAGCGCCATAGTATGGCTTATTTCATTCACAGTTCTTCTTTTGCCAAAATCACAGATAGAACACGTTTGGACGATCAAGGAGAGGCCAATGTGGAAACCTTCAAGTACATTGCAAAAGTACTCCAACGCAATTTGGATCGGTACAAAATGGACGATAAGGATCGTTATGGGCAAATGTATAGGGCTTTGTTGTTGACGGATCGCTCTACAGAGTATGATGCTAAGTTGATTAATGAGTATTTATATGACCCATTACTAGAATATATTAGAGAAAACATTCCTACTAACAAAGGAAATTTCTATTCCAAGGATATTATTATCGCTAAGGATACCGCCTTGCCCATTGAGCCAATGGAGTTAGGCATTGCTTGCGAGTGGTTTTATTGGACAGATGTAGAGGCTGATCAAGATTTGCTAAAGGCTGCTAGTAATAATGCCAAATTGGGATTGAGGAAACTAGGGCTAAAAGAATTGATCTTGGAAGCCAAAATTAATTTACTCAACAGTCGCATACAGCAGTTGGGAGAAGTTGATTATCAGAAATTTGTAGATGAATTGAAGCAAGTGGAGTTTGATAGTGCTTTTGCAGAGCGTTTTGCAGAACTCAAAGCTTTTAAGTTTAGTAATAGTCAAGGCGATGCTAAGTTTTATGCGTTGAATGATTTGCAGGAGCAAGAGGATGTTTTCTTAATGAGCGAGCGTTTATTGCCGATCAAATCTGCTATTAAGGGGTTAGGATTCTCTGTATTAGAATTTGATGTTTCAGATTACTCGGTTATTCTACAAAGCCTCAAATCAAAATTGGCGTATCTCACCAAAAATAAGGCATTGTTTGAGAAGCTAACAGCACGCTTGGATGGTTCTACGCTCTCTCCAACACAAAAGCATGATCTACTGGCATTTTTCCAAGATTTGGAGGAGGTTTCTAACCAGCAATTGCGCTCCATTCCTATTTTTAGTAACCAGACAGGAACGGCTGTAGCACTGAATGCGTTACTAGCACCTAACTTGGAAGTAGAGCCTTGGTTGGAGTCTTATAAAATACAAGAAGAAGAGGATAGACCAGTTTTAGAGGAGCAGTATATTAGTGACCGCGATAATTGGGAAGTTTATAGTAATATTATACGACCATTTTGGTCAACCATTACCGAGCAGGTGGATACAGCTGAGGGGTTGACAGACTTTTATGAGCAGGTATTGTATTATTATAGTCTTAAGAGTCTTCAAGCCAAACTAGACGAAGCAACTTATATTTATTCCAACGAAGAACAGGGCTTTTTACGCTCTGATCAAGTGTTTTATCACGCTTGTTTAGAGCAATTGGAGGTAGATTATGCCTCCTTGGATAGTGCTGTGCAAAAGGTAATGGGCAAACCATTGCCCCATCCAGCAGTGTTGCCGTATTTGGACAAAGTACCCTTTAAAACGCCTCCAACTACGAGCAGTAAGACTTGGAAGAAAATATTGGGTGAAATATTGGAGCAATGCCAAGAGGTGCATTTGTCAGCAGTAGAGAAGAAAGCTTTATTCACTTTATTCCAACAAATATTATCGGATAAAGACCTTGCAAAGTTGGCCTTGTTTGCCAATCAAAGGGGAGAGGTGGTAACATTGAGTCAATTATTGCCTGCTGAAGCCTTTTTGCCTATGTGGTTGAGAGATTATCGAATTGCAGAGGCAGAAGATGCTGAACGCTTACATCCGTTAATGGCTCAAGAAGATACGATTTACAATCAATTGATTGTACCACATTGGACAAGTCTGACAGGGCAGGAGCAAGTACACAACAATATCAAGGACTTTTATGAAGGAGTCTTGAAGTACGCTGCTTTAGTTAAGTCACCCAAAACCTTGATAACCAACAAGTATGCTTTTGTTAATCCAACAGTTGGTTTTGTGGGTAGTGGTGGTTTATTTTATAAGCAAGTCATGGATGGAGAAGCCGAAAATTATGAAGCAGTAGGTCAGGCCTTAAATGCGCTGACGGGACGTTATGCCCCTCATCCAGACGTCTTGCCTTTCTTACAAGAACGTATTTTTAAGACGAGAGATACTGTCTTATCCAAATTTTTACAAACAGAACCTGTCTTATTAGAAAAAAGAGAAGCAATAGCTCTAGTAGATTTTGTAGAAACAACAAAGGAAGACTTATTCACATTTGCTTATATCACGTACAATGAAGAAAATGCGCGTTTGTATGAAGTAGGACAGCGCGCTAAGAATGTTCCTTTTGCAGTGGAAAAAGGACAACTAGAGTTGGCCAAGAAAATTAATGCTTTGTTTGGGGCGCATTATAAACGTTTACCCAGAAAGTTGTACCATGCTGATTATAGAAACAAGGGACTACTACGCGGACCTGAATTGTTTAATACCATCACCAAGTCCAAAGACGCACCACCAGAATTGTTATCGGCATTAATTGTAGAAAGTGGCAGTGCCGATGTTCAAGCGCAAGTATTTAATAAAATTGACAAAATTATCTTGCGCCAAGGGGTAACGTATGATAAAGAATCGTTTGAGCATCAAACTTTGCAGGTTTTTAGGAATAAAGAAGCGGATCACAGCAAGGTGCGTTCCAAAATTTATATTGAGAATGAAGCAGGCGATCAATGGAAGTTGGATGAAATTGGCTTTGATACGCATCTAACGATTGCAATCAATCAGTTAGGAAAATTCTCTTTGGAATTGGCGGAAATTCTACCTGATTATAAAGAACATCAAGTTTTATTGACTCAAATTGCTGGTCAATTGGTAGACTATGAGGCACCAACAGTATTGCAAAAACGTTGCTTTGAGCATAGTGAAAAAGCTTTAGACAAAGTTTTTAAAGAATTAAAGGCACAAGAGAATACTACCTTAGAAAATGCTCACCAATTGGCTTTCTTAGTATTGTATGCTCGTTTGGAAGATAGTACCAAATTGGTGCAAGGATTTGAGTTGTATACACAAGCTGAAGAGGTGATGGCCTTAACTACTTATGATACTTGGCATACACGCAAACAGGTATTTATTGATGCAGGTGCTACATTATCTAGTACGCATTATGCCAATTTAGAAGAATTACTCAAATTGTCTGAGAAGAACAATGCCTTTAGTTTTGGAGAACAAACCATTGTACAACAGCCTTATATTGAAAAGCAAACGTTTTATTGTGCGCCCATTCGATCGGTAGAAGAAGAGGCACAAGAAGAGTTGCAAGAGCAACTTTTGGCCTTTTTGTACGATACTTGGGCAGCCTTGCCTGATGAAGAGCGTCCTATGTATTTGGAGTTATCTACTAACACAAGCAATAGTTTGGCTGGTTTTGCTCCACAAGGATTGGTTAGTGATGAAGCTTGTGCTTTGGAAACAGAGCAGTTGCCAGCATGGCTGGATAAGTGGTTAACCGAAGATACAACAATTGTAGAAGAGCAGCCATTGTTGGATGTAGACGAAGAGGAAGGAGAGCAAATGACGATTGTAGTACCTAAAACTCGCTTGGCTTTATTAGAGGCCTTGAGAGTGAATACAACCGAATCTACTTTGGTGACGGTACGAAAGTATTTGAAAGGAGAATTGGAAGAGGCAATTAGTCAAAAACAACTCAATGATTTACGCAACATGGGGCAGCAACACCTGAAGCATACGGTGCTGTGGTTGGAAGATCAAAAAGTACGTTTTTCTTCTGAAGATGAACGGTTATATTGGTTGAGAAAATTATACAATACCTTACCTGATGGAGCGGAAGATTTGCCTTTGCCCGTTATTGACCAAGTCGAAGGAACAGGAGATGCACCTATTTTAGAATATCAATTGCATGTAATTGCAGAAGGAGAAGTATATGGGGTTGATCAAAAGCAACAAACGCAATTGTGGAATAAGTATGCTATAGAAATGGGGCAAGTAGTGGAATGTTTAGAGTTGGTAGGCGATTATTGTACAAATGTGGATTTGAAAGGGGTTAAACTGCCTACCACTAAAATCAATCATCAACTAGACGAAGAGACTCTACAAGAAAATAGCCAAGAGTGGGGGGCTGCACATTACTTGGAGTGGAGAGAACAAGTACCTTATATCATTTTCTTATATGATGGTGAAATACCTTATACGGTACACTTCTTAAACCAATTAGTTAAAAGTTATCAAAGTGGTAATGCCGTATTGGTGGGTGAATGGATTTATGTAAATAAAAATATAGCGAATATAGAGGAGGCTCTATTTGAAATTAGCAAATCTACTGGTCTGACCGAATCACAACTTGTACAATTATTGCGCCTCAAAAACGGACATCAAGCAAGTCCGCAAGAGCACGCAACGCTCGCCAAACCTATCGCTACGGAGCCAGAGGAAGCCATTGACAATCCTAGCTTGGAAGAGATCAAAACCTATAAGGCCAAAAAGGTAAAGGGGAAGCTAAAGCTAGAATTAGATTTGAGTGCTTTTCCAGAAGATAAATTACAAGAATTATTGCAGTACGCTCAATCTATGCAGATGATTGTAGAGAAAGGAGTTGAGGCCGAACAAGATACTACTAATGAAGACGAGGAGGTAGTAGTGGGCGATGAAGAGGAATAAACAACAAAGATAAATGGTTGTGAAATACTAGAAGACCATTTTATCATTTTAGAGGACATTTGGAAAAATTACTTTTCCGAATGTCCTTATTTTTTTGCCTTGATGAAAGTGGAGCTGCTAATCAAATTTGGACAATAAGATAAGTAGTCTCTAAAAAAAAATCGTACAACAATTGAGGCTTCGCCGAACCAAGCCATAGGCGAGCTCACAAACACTCGTGAAACGATCTAACTTATGAGCTACAGTGTATGTCATAACCAGTGCGTTAGCTCGCGTAAGCAAGCGATTTTTTTGCACTATAAGCTGATTATTCTGTACAATGTCCTGTCCTAGAATAGGTTGGTATGCAAACAATCAAGATGTCAGAGCAAGAAAACGAATATATTATTACCATCGAATGAGCAGTTGGCAGAATTGGGCTACAAAAATGCAAAGCCACTTATTGTGCAAGCAATTAGAATTTATAACCAAAAACGGCCACATTACTCTTGTTGGATGAACACACCTGAACAGATACATCAACAACAAGAGTTGGTACGAAGAACATATACAAAAACGTATAAAAAAAAGAGCCTCCTAATAGTAGAAGACTCTCTTCATTAATTTTTTTAACCGTCAACCTATTTCAAGACTAGACAAAATAAACTTAAACAACTTTTATTTGTAAAGCTTTTTTCTAAGCGGATGTGTTTTGTGTGATTGTAGTAACTTATGGTGCAGTACATTAACGTCCAAAGCTATTATCAAGTTAAATTCACTCTTTGTTATAGCATCTATTGGACTCTCATTAAAATATGCAAAAAGAACTTAATAAAAGTACACAGTATAATAGGCACAATGCATTGTAAGTAGTTTTATCAGCAGCAGGAGTTCTTAATTTCCACAATCTAACCATCATTACAATGTGCCAAATAGCTAATAAAGCGCAAATAGCGTAAGTAATAACAGGAGCACTTGTTGACAAGAAAATAAATACATTGATAATAAACACCATAACAACAGCATAAATAGCAATCATAATTTTTCTTGCCTTAACATCACCTACTAAAAGAGGAAGAGTTTTTCTACCATTTAATGCATCACCTTCTTGATCTCTGAAATCTTGTATAGCACTAGTAAAACCGATCCACAAAGCAATAGCAATAATCCAAGTATATGATGTTATAGTAAGATTGCCAATGATGCACCAAGCTGCACCTAACATTGAAAGAACACCTAAGCCCATAGCTAAAATGTTTTTAGTAGCCCATTTCTTATCCCAACCTTGTACATTGTGGAAGTAAGTAACAAGAACCCACAAAATTGTCCACCAAAATACGTTCAAAAGAGTACCTAGAGTTAAATAAGCAAGGACTAGAACAACATAACGTACATTAGCCTCATCTAAAGAAACTAAACCAGATGGAATAGGACGATCAGGCTTATCGATTTTATCTTCTTCTAATCCGTGAATTTGATTTGAAACAGTGAATTGGTAAATGAAAAGTGCAAAGTATACAAGACCTAATAAGAAGTTACTGATATATGCTAATGGCTGAGATAAGGTGCTTAAAGAGACAAGCATAAAAAGAGAACAAGGTACTACAGTAACTATTAAATCTCTTTTAGTGAATAACCAAAATAATCTAGATTCGCTGGATAATACCGATAGTGGAGAAGTTGAAAGCGGGAAAGAAATGTTGATGTTGGGAAACATAATAGTATTTGTCTTAACAAGTTGGGAAAAATAATATAATAAGACATGGGAAAAAACGTAAGAATACAATTGTCGGGAAAACAATTAAATTCAATTTTATTTCAAAGTTTAGTTCATAGGGAAAAGAAACGAACATTAATTAAAGGGAAAAAAAGGAAGTTTTTAATCAATATCAATTTCTGTTTGTTCTTGCGAACGTTATAAAGGTATATGTTTTTTTGAAAAAAAAAAAAAAAGTTCTGTTTTTGTTAAATTTTTCTTGAAAAAACACCTTTTAAATTATCTTATTGTTTAATTAAAAATATTCTCAAGGCTGTTTTTAATTGTTTTAGAGTATTTTTTTGACTAAATCCTGACAGTTGTATAACCGTCAGGATTTAGTCAATTAATTAAAGTTACGTTAAGGAAAATAAAATTCGCTACTAAATCCTGCTGTTGAGTTGCTATATAAAAACGAAATAGTCAGCTCAGAACTAATGCTTTTTGGGGCTACAGCCAACGTTGAGTAACTATTTTTGGGGTGGAGCAGTGTCAATGATATTATCCTCCAAATTACTATCATGATCGACCAAACTTGTTGCCACGTAATAACGAGGATCATTAACAGATGTTTCTATGATCGTAGAAAAACGGGGATTGGCTTTTAATAACAACAATTGGCATTCTGGACTCAGATGTGTCAATTTAATTTGTTTCTTTAGATCGAGGTAACGATTGGCAATGGTTCTGATGGCTTCAATTCCAGAGTGATCGCTTACTTTGGACTCTATAAAATCAATTTCTATTGCTTCGGGGTCATTTTTAGCATCAAACTTACCAACAAAAGTTTGTACAGAGCCAAAAAAGAGCGGGCCCCATATTTCGTATACTTTGATACCATTATCTTTAAAGCGTTTACGTGCACGAATCATAGTGGCATTTTCCCAAGCAAAGACAAGCGCAGACATAATTACACCGATTACTACAGCAATTGCCAAATCTTCGAGTACGGTCACTACCGAAACTGTAATTAATACAATAGCATCGGCCTTGGGAATCTTATTGATGATTCTGAAACTACTCCAAGCAAACGTACCAATTACAACCATAAACATTACACCAACTAAAGCAGCAATAGGAATTTGCTCAATCAAAGGAGCGGCAAACAAAATAAACGCTAACAAAGCAATAGCTGCCACAATACCCGACAAACGACCACGTCCACCCGATTCGATGTTGATAATAGACTGCCCAATCATGGCACAACCTCCCATACCACCAAACAATCCATTGAGAATGTTGGCACCTCCTTGAGCGACACATTCTCTGTTGCCACTGCCACGGGATTCGGTCAATTCATCAATTAAATTTAAGGTCATCAAGGATTCAATAAGGCCAACGGCAGCCAACAAAACAGCTGTTTTAAATAATAATGCCCAATGTCCTTGCAAGGTATTGATATAAGAAAATGTTGCGGATTCAAAAACAGGGAGCGTTCCCTGCAAACCTGCTGTTGCTCCTTCAGGGCTATTATCACGAATAAAAGAACCTACTGTACTTACATCTAGGTTTCCGAGTATAGTTATAGCAGCTACTGTAATAATAGCAACCAAAGCAGAAGGAACTTTAGTAGTCAGTTTTGGTAATAACCACATAATGAGCATGGTAAATCCAACTAAGCCAAGCATGAGTAATAAATCAGGTGTTGCCAACCATTGTTTTTCACCATTTACAGTATCCTTAAATAGATTTAATTGAGCCAAAAATATGACGATAGCCAATCCATTGACAAAACCCATCATGACAGGGTGTGGAATTAAGCGTACAAATTTGCCCAATTTTAAGGCACCGGCCAATACTTGAATGCCTCCAACAATCAACAAGGCAAAAAATAGCCAGTAGGTTCCTAGTTCCTCCACAGGACTTTGCATATTTGCCCCTACCAAATTTCCCTCAGCAACCAAATCGACCATTACTACGGCCATCGCTCCGGTAGCTCCTGAAATCATACCTGGCCGCCCACCAAAAATTGCAGTAATTATGCCCATCATAAAAGCACCATACAATCCCACAATAGGATTCACCCCTGCTACAAAAGCAAAGGCTACGGCCTCTGGAACCAAGGCCAAGGCTACTGTTAGACCAGATAAAATATCATCTTTAGGTTGTTTGCTTATTTTTTGTAATACTGTTGTCATTTGGTTGTTATTGTCTATCAATTTAGTATCCTCTATACAAATTATTTAGAGGAAATGGGGAATGTCTCTCTTAAAAGAGGGGCAAAGATAGACTTTTAAACAACAAAAGAAGCGGCTGTAGATTAAGGAATAGTTAAGTAAAAGGGGGCAGAATAACCGTATATTTATAAGGTCTTAAGAACGAGTGGTTTTTATGTCTAATCGTTGGATGATTTTTCAAAAAGTGCTTCTAGTCCTAATTTTGTACCATGGATTACCGAAAACATGCTTACAGCTTTTCCAAAACCAAGACATAATAATCAAAGAAAAATGCTTGATCTTTGTGGAGCGTTTGGAGTAGACGACAACCATGTGCCTGTCCTTGGGCTTGGTATTCTTGCAGATCATATTGATGGGGGTGCAAAATGTCACCTGGAAGCAAACGAAAGAGGCGTTTAAAAAATGAATGATTGTGGGCATCAATAGACACTACCAAACGTCCTCCTGTGGCCGTAGCATCAACCAAACGTTTCCAGCACAAATCCAAATCGGCCACATGGTTGATGGCATTGAGGCAAAATACCCAATCAAAGGGTTCTGTGCTTTGAAACTGTTCTAGTGCTTGCGTTTCAAAATCTGTCCAAGGGTAATCATTGGGGACAAAATGTGGCAATTGTTTGTAATTATCCAATAGGGGATCTACGGCACATACTTGTTGTTCTTGTAGGGCCATAAAAATACCAGCAGGGCCACAGCCAGCATCCAAGCAGCGTGTTCCAGCAGCAGGACGTTCTATCAATTCACTCAGTAAGGTTTGCCAATAATTGCGCTTCCAAGTGGTGTAGTTGGCTTTGTCTTTTTTCTTTAAATAAGCTTTCCACCAGTAAATTTCAGCCGTTTGGGCGATTTTCCAACGTAGTTTCATAAATACTTAAGCAGGGGCGAGGGCGCGTAGACGTTTTCCTGCTTGTTCTAGCAAATCTTCTGTTTTGGCAAAACAAAAACGCACGACCTTGTGATCTAAATTATTATGATAAAAAACCGAAAGCGGTATAACTGCTACTCCATGTTCGGCAGTTAGGCGTTTGGCAAATACTGTATCAGGCTCATCGCTAATATGCGCATAACTGGCTACTTGAAAGTAGGTGCCTGCACTGGGTGTAAATTCCCAAGCAGAATCTTTTAGTTGTTCTAAGAAAAAATCGCGCTTGCTCTGAAAGAAAGGAGCAAGGTTTTGGTAAGTGGATGCGTCTTTGAGATAATCGGCAATGGCATACTGCATAGGCGTATTAGAGGAGAATACATCAAATTGGTGTACTTTTCTAAATTCCTGCATCAAATATTTGTCTCCTACAATATAGCCCAATTTCCAGCCCGTAACATGGAGGCTTTTGCCAAAAGAATAAACGGCCAAACTGCGTTCTCTTAGGGCAGGATAGCGCAAAATAGAACAATGTTCTTGGTCATCAAAAACCAAGTGTTCGTACACCTCATCACTCAAAATAAGAATATTGGTATCCTGCACCAATGCCTCCAATGCCTCAAAATCTGCTGCTGTGAGCAAACTCCCTGAGGGATTGTGTGGAGAATTGAGCAAGATCATTCTGGTTTTGGGGCTAATCAGTTGACCCAATGCTTCCCAATCAATTTTCCAATCGGGGGCTGTGATGGCATAGGGCTTCACAATCCCCCCAGCCAATTGTATACTAGGGCCATAACAATCATAAGCAGGTTCTATAATGATGACTTCATCGCCTGCATGAACAAAGGCGTGAATGGTGCTAAAAATGGCTTGGGTAGCCCCAGATGTAATGTTGATTTCTTGAGCAGGATCATAAACACTGCCATAGAGCTGTTCTATTTTTTGAGCCAATTTAGTTGTCAAGGCTGGCAAACCAACCATTGGGCAGTACTGGTTGTATCCTTCCTGAACATAATATGACACTAAGTTTTTGAGCTGTGGATCACAATCAAAATTCGGAAAACCTTGAGAAAGGTTAATCGCTCCATGTTTATTGGCTAGTGCCGACATGACAGAGAAAATGGTGGTTCCCAAGTTGGGGAGTTTTGATGTGAATTGCATAATTCTTATTAAAAATAAGTTGAATATAGAATAATGTTGCTCCTTGCGCTTCCTTCTAGGCTCCTAAAACTTAGTCTAAAAGACGAACGCTTCTAACCAAAATAGGAGTTTTGTCTATAAATTCCCTTCGTTTGAAGCAGAAATAACCTACTGTAAGGAATCGGTTGTAATGTTGGGAAGTGAGTCAGTGTATAATATTGATGCTTTATGACTAAATGGTGCAATCGCCATATCAATATCCAAGGGTAATAATAATTGTTCTTCTTCTAACCACACTGCATCTTGTGTTTTAAAATGGGGGTTGGTGTACTTGATGGTTCTGCCCGATGGATAGGGGGATAAGTGAAAACGCATTAATAGATTGCTTACTATTGGATAATCGGGCAGTTTGGGGGTGGTAATGACAGCGTATGCTTGTACCTTGTCAAAGACAGATTGAAGCACACTGGTAGATCGTTCGTAGGATAATTCCTTGGGACTAAGTAGGGTAATATGAATCATTTTGGACTGGCGAAGTGGTGTCGCATCGTTGGTATAACTTACAAGCGAGTCTAGTGTCCAAGTAGCATTGTATTGTTGAGGATAATCAGGAAACAGACTTCTATTGCCACTCCATGTTCTTTTGTAATTATGATTGATGATGGTTTCTTGGGTAGAAACTTGCGAACGATAATGATAAGAGATTAAATGGTCGCCTGTTGGATCGTAAATGCTATCTACGGACCACTGTATTTTTCCATCAGGACTTTTGTATGCTGTTCGATGTACTTCCTCTTTAGAGCCATGATGGTGGTGGTCATGCGAAGAAGTGTTATCACAAGCAAAAAATACGAAGAACAAGAGGGCAAATATAAAGGCAGGCAGTGTTTTAGGCATAATTAGATCAGAATAGTGAATAAATTTGACAAGGGAATAAAATAATTTCCTTTTGCAAGTCGCTTACTTAAAAGACTAGTTACGCGCTATATTTATTGTGCATTGTCTGGTTGAATTTCAGGAAATGAATCTTGAAAAACGAGAAAAGTGGTTGTTTTGGAAATAGTGCTAGATTTTACATTTAAATCTAAAGGAAGTGCAACTTGTTGTTGGGGCAACCAAACCGCATCTTCTTCTAGGAAGTTAAAGTTGCCATAATTCGTTTTTTCGCCATCAGTGCTGATTGGTCTCAATTTAAAACGAACTAAGGGCATATTTTTGTCGTCTATTGGCGTATAATCGGGCAAGCGAGGCGTGTGAAAATTGATTTGAAGGCGCAGCTGGTTGTAAATACGCTGAAAAGCAGGCGCTAAATCAGCATAAGTAAGTTTTTGGGGACTCAAAATAGTAGCTTGAATCGTTGAGGATGCACTTAGGGTCGGCTGCCCATCTTTGTAATTAATGGTAGAATCTATCGACCAAATAGAGGTATATTGATGGTTGTAGTTGGGGATAACAGCATTATTGGCACTCCAACTACGTTGATAAGCATAGCTCTGAAGCAGAGTAGTATTGGATTGGGTATAGTGATATTGATAATGGGTTAAGCCCTGTACAGCTTCGTTGTACACGCTGTCTACCGTCCACTTACTGCTATCAGCAGGCACGGTATAAGTACTGGTATAGTGGATTTCTTGCTCTTTAGTATGCACTGTTTGAGTAAACGTTGGGTCATTGGATACCGCAGTATCACAGGCTGTTAGAAAAAAGAGAGGGGTTATTATTATCAACCAAATACGTAATGTAAAAGTGTTCATTATTGCTTATTGCTGAAAATTAGAGAATTGCTTAAGGATAGCTTTTTATAAAGGTCTATGGAGTTTGGATACAATATTAAGTGATTATACGCCAACTTCAATAAATAAAGCAAGTAAACTATCTAGTTTACTTGCTTTTATTCTTATCGAACCAAAGATGAAAGGTTTATTCTACCCCCAAATCTTTAACCATTTTCTTACTGATGTACTTTTGGAATACGGAGAGAATTTTATCATCTCCCATTTCTATAGACCAATTACCACCTTTTGCTTTGGTATATTTTTGAGGGCCGTGGTATTGTAGGGGTTTAAATGAGCCATTTTGCACTTGTGTTTGTACGTAGGCGACCATTTTCATAGGTAGTTGTTCTAACGGCGTTGTTGCACCAAAAGCAGCGATTAATGCTTGATTGGTTCCCTTAGCTTTAGGCATATCATCTATGTGAAGCTCGTGATCGCGCCATATACCATCTGTATAAAAATCAATATTAGGGTTTGCCAATCTAGTAATACCATTAACCATAGGGAAGATATAGTTTGCTTTTACATAAATATATCCTGCATCCAAGTCGGCTTCCTCAAAGTTCATATTCCACGCGCCACCAGCACCAGGAATTCCCCATCCATTCTCGGCAGAGTCTATCCAAGCCTGTGTATACGCTTGTTTCATTTGAGTAGAAGAAAGGTGTTTGTCATCAATAAATGTTTGAATAGAGTTCACGGCTTCACCATGACTTACTTTATCAATGGAGCGTCCAGCAGCAACGGTTGTTTTGAGGTAACTTTCAAAATCAGCGTAGGTGATTTTTAGGTATCTGTCTGCTTTTACAGCATCCAAACTATCTATCCAAGAGGTGTGAAATTGAGTTAAGGTGCCTTGTGGTTTGGATTGTAGAATTTTTAATGCTTCTTCGACAATCTTAATACCAATAGCATACTGGGGGCCAAATGTGCCGATTACTGTCGAAAAAATTGCAAATACTATATTTCCACCTGCACTTTCATTTTCTTGTGTAATAAAGCCTTTAATATCTCTACAAGCACCTTTTACATTGTTGATGTATATTTGCATGCTCTGGCGATATTCATGGAAAAGATCATCCCAATTGATGGGCGTAAATCCATGTGCAGCAATATTGTTTTCGGCAGTAACACGATTGCCAATCAAAGATATAGAGGCTTGCATTCTCTTCAAATCTTCTTGTTCAACAGTGTCTACAAAGCCATCTGCTTCAAATAATCGTTGAAATTTAACTAATTCTTGTTCCATGGAGGCCAAGTCTGTTTTCATTTTTTGTAGCTCGGCGGGAGTTATATCACTCATGATAGATGGTTGTTGTTTGGTTTGTTAATGCTTCGTGTGCTTTTTTCTAAAAAAGAAAAAAAATACATTGGGTTGATTGTCAGTTGTTGATAATGTGTAGTAACTTTTGTAAACCAAGACTATGAATGGAGTCTTGGGTGAACGGAGCACCTAACATAGAGCAATCAGTTGTATTGCAATTTTGTCACGAAGGAGTGTTTGTAATAAGAAGAACTGTGGAGGCTTACAATTGGATACCCAAGCGATCGGCCATTTCTCGTAAACGCGCTTTACTTTTCTCCATGCGATCTACTACCTTTGCTTTATTCTTAGGTGTTAACTTAATTTTTCGACCACCCAAGCGTTCGAGGTGTTGGGTCATCTTTTTTAGCTCTCTTCTGACCTTATTAATGTTTTGTTGTTCTTCTTTGGTAACGACACCATCTGCATTAGCTTCTGCAATGACTTCTTCTAGTAATTGTTGGTATTTGTCAATGTTTGCTTGTACCTTTTCTGCATCCGCTACACCAACTGCTTGTTGAAGTTTGGGCAAGTTGCCTTGGATGGTTTCGACTTTTTTGTTGCGTAATAGCCCTCTTTTTTGAGCTGCTTTGTCGTCTTCTTGTACCGTTTCTGTAGGATCGTTAGAGTCTTCCTCGCTGGTATCTTTGGTACTAATGCGGAGAATATTGCCATTTTTGTCTTTGAAATCTACTTCTGCTAATACAGTGTGTAAGCTAGATTTTCTAGGGCCTTCTACTTTGCCTGCTAACTTCATGAAACATTCACTAGTTTCAGCATTTACACGGTCAAATGCAATTTTACCACTTGTGGCCAACCATTTTTTCTTTTTGATACGGTCTAAAAACAGCGATAAGGCAGTTACTTGAGCTTCTAAGCTCGTTTTTTCTCCATCTTTAGCAGTTTTGAGCGCTTTTTCTGCTTTTTTGAGTTTGGGCTCAATATCTTTTTTTTGCATGGGGAATTCGCAGTTGTAGAACAAGAAACTACCTTTTTCTTCTTCTACAAATAAGAATGACTTTTTGCCAGGTTTAGCCATGTTGGCGATGCTGGCCTTAAATTCTACGTCGGGTTTAGCAATTTTCTTTTTGCCTAAAAATTCTAACATTAAGTTGACTTGTGCAGCTGTCACACCAAATGCAGTTGCTAGGGCAGGGACGTGCCCAGCTAGGTCTTTCAATTCCATAGTTCACTAATTTTTATCCTGTTGGTCTGGTCGGATATTAGGTTTTTAATATTTTTGTGAAAGTACTAAAAATTATGGAATTTTGCAAGCAGTATTTGTAATCTGTTCCTATTTTATTATTAGAAATATAATAGGCAATTGTTGAGGGGAGTAACGATGCAAGTCTCCTATCGCTACTCCCCCAATAGGATCTAATTGTTATGCTTATTGAATGTAATCAATAAATAAAATATCATTAGGAGATGTACTATTACCAATATTGTGAAAGACGCTATTCGCAATTTTTAGGTTGCCATCAATAAACTGTTTATAACTATCTTGCTCTTGACGTTTCTCGTCTTCAATAGAAATACCTTTGTTGTAATTGGTAAAGATAGAGTTGTGATAGGATCCCCCTGCATTATCTCTAAAAATCAATGCTTGACTATTAGTATTACCAACCGAAGTTACATTCCAGAATTGAGGCGTAGAAAATGGGGTGCCCGTTTGTGGAGTGGTGCCTCCATCGTGTTCGCCGCCATAATCTCCTGCATTGGGATCCAAGTACACAATGACAAATTGATTTTTGCCTCTATAGCCTTCATCATAATCTAGGGCATCATCACCACAGTAAGCAGCAATTAAATACTTGGCATTCACCGTGCCACCAAACCATTCGATACCATCGTCCTTGTTGGCTATTACTTCTACATGATCTATTACAGTGCTAGAACCTACCGCAGCTAGTGTCAAACCATTAATTTCATTGTTCGCCCCAATACTCGTTCCTCCATGTCGAATAGACACATAACTTAGTTGTCCAGAATTATCTAAGTCGTTACTACCGCCATAAAAACCTCTTGAATCCGCTATAGGAATGCCTTCAATTTGATTTTCGCCCAAAGAAGTATTAATACTAGCTTCTCCCAGAATAACCAATCCTCCCCATTGTCCACGATTGCCAGCAGCAGAGCCACCCATATCTCCTTCATAGGTAAAGACAATGGGGTTGGTAGGTGTACCAACGGCCATTATTTGGGCACCTTTGGTGATCACCAATGCCGAAGCTCCCTCGGCCGTGCCTGCTCTTCCTTGAATGACGGTACCTGCGGCAATGTTTAGTGTTTGTCCGCGTTCTACAAATACCAAACTATCCAAAATATACACGGTATCAGCACTCCAGTTGATCGTATTGCCCTGTGCTTGCATCCAATTGCTATTGACAACCAAGGTAGGTTTGCCCGCAATATTCAAACTAGCAGAATTGAGATTTCCCCCAACAATACGTTCAAAAAATGACCAACCACTGTACCAAGGATTGCCAAAAGTAACCTCTACGGCACCTGCATAGGGGGCTGCCGAAAACCAAGGATCAGTAGCATTGGGTGCAGGTAAACTAACACTAGGAATGAGATTATTAAACGGAAATTGAGGATCCTTTATACTATTATTGTTAGCAGAAAAAGAAAGTACCCAAGGATCAAAATCCAGACGAACATCAATGACTGCTTGATTGTTAACATTGACCGTTTGTGAGACAAAACCATCTGCCTCAATACTTATGGTGCCGTCTTTGGGGGCAGGTATACTATATTTACCATTCACATCTGTAATGGTGGTTGATCTATTGTTAGCTGTAATCATTGCACCATCTATAACATTACCTAAATTATTGGTAATGGTTCCAGAAACAGTAATAGTAGTTTCTTCTGGCTGACAAGCCGTAAATGCAATCATTAAAAATAAAAACAAGCCAAAGTAAGAAAGAGAGACGTGTACTCTATGCATCTGTTGTTAATTAGAAAAGTTGGAAAATTATGGATAATCATGTGGTGGCAAAGCTAATTCTTTTGCTGGATATTTGTTGGGATAAAATCTTATTTCCTAGACGAATTAGCACAGCAAATTTCATACAACAATTACAACACCAGAACTATCTAAATAAAATAAAAACACCCGTGACTACCAATAGCCACGGGTGTTTTTTACAAAAAGCGGAGAAGGTGATTATAATTCTTCTTCTACTGTTTTGGCTTTGAAATTAAATTTATGGTTGGCACCTATACTGAAAGTGATCCCTGGATTAATGCTGCTAAATACTTGATTTTCTGCATTAAAAGATTGATAAAGTGTTTGATCTTTCCAGTTGAGCAAGTTAGATACTTGGAATTCCAATACGGTATTTTTGTTTTTACCTAGTTTTTGGTTGTAACTAAAATTCAAGCTGTGTATAGGTTGTGTATAAATGTCAGGGATGAGTCCTGTTCCTACAATAAAGAGGGTAGGCCCTTTTACATTGTAAAACAATCCTACATTGGTTCCAATATCGTTGTTGGTATAACTGATACCAGCATTGATAACCCAAGGAGATTGTCCCGCCATATCTCTTGTACGGCCAATGTTTTCTCCTGTACGTTCATAGGTTTTTCTAGCATTGTATTCCAAATCAGTCATGGTAATTGCCGAATAGACTACCGTAACATTGGTATTAAAAGACAATGCTTCTAAGGATTCACTGATAAATCCAAAATCTTTGCGCAATTCAAATTCACCACCAAACAAACGGCCATTTCCTACATTTCGAGGCTGGTATTCGGCACTAGTTTGCTGTTCTGGAATACGAACCAACTCAATGGGATTATTAAAATTCTTATAAAAGGCACTAACAGAAACAAATTGTGCTCTTGGCATAAACCATTCCCATCTCAAATCAACGTTATCAATATTGGTTTCCTTAAGATTTCCATCCCAAGTAACGGTTTGTTGACCATCAATAGTACTAGCGTAGGCAAACAAACTACCATTAAAAATACGATTGGTAATCGGGTCCAAAATCTGTGCATACGACAATTCTTTGAACGATGGGCGGGCAATGGTTCTAGTATAAGAACCTCTAAGGTTGATTTTAGGAACAACCGTATAGGTTAGGTTTACTGTAGGAAAGAGGTTAAAGGATTCCAATACTTTTTCATTGACCAAATTGTTGCCATTTAGCAAATCGCCACTTGCATAAGCAATGTCACGTCCTGTATGGTGTTGTACAAAGTATTCTGCTCTCAAGCCAATGGTACTTTTGAGCTTATTAAGTAAGGTAAAGCTCGTAGAAACATACGCGCCTGTATTGTTGACATTAGAGCTGTATTCGTTCGGGTTTGGATTGCCATTGCCCGATTGAAAATAAGAACTGTTGGGTTTGTTGTCACCGGTATAAATATTATCGGGAGATAATACAGCAGATGGATCTGGGCCATCCCAAATTTGAGAGTTTCTAAATAGAATCTCATACAATTGGATTTCGTAATTTCTTAATTTAAAATTATGAGAAGCCCCAAATTTTAATTCCAAATCAATCGGGTTGTCAAAACGCTTTTTAAGGTCAATTTTGGCAGTGGCATTCAACTCATTGAGCGAACGCCAGATTCTAGATGGGTTGCCCGCTTCTCCACTGGCAAAAGAGTAATTGCCATCAAAACTAAAGGCTGTTTTGCGAATATCAGGGTCAAAGGAAGTCGAATAAGTAGGAGAGAGTTTCCAATCAATTTCCCAGTTGGAAGCATCGAGTACATGAGAGCCTGACAATAAAAGATTGGACAAAGAACGCTGGTTGTATTCCAAGTTATCGCTCACGGCTTCATACCCAGATTGTCCAACAGCATTGGCATCATTCAAAATATTAAATTCTCCTGCTGTAGATACGCCATTTTGTAGGTGCAAGAGGGTCAATTTAATTTTAGAAACATTGGTTTTGTAAGCCAAACCACCAATAGCACCTACTAGAAAATTGCGCTCACTCAAAGCACCATTTCGCATATCAGCAGTAATCAGGCCATAGTTGTCTGGATTAATATCGCGTTGAAATTCGCCATAAGTTACTTGGTCGTAGTGTTGGTAGTTGGATTTGTATGACAAGGAGAAGATATAACCTAGCTTTTTGTTAGAAGCTTCATCCGAACCTTTTTTTCTGAGGTTAATCTGATTGCCATAAGAAATACCTGCACTAAAATCTAGTAAGCTCATTTGCTTTTGAGCATCCAATGTAGGGCTAAAACGCTGTATAAAATTGGTTACTTGAGCATCGGAAATACCTGGCGTAAAAGGGGTGGGAATATTGGCTCCTGCACCAGTAGGCAAGCTACGTGTTCCATCATCAAAACCCAAAAAATCCGTACTTCCACCCTCATACGATAAGAAATTGTTGTTGAAGTGGTATTGGGGGTTGAAAGAAGTACTTGCAGAAATACTCAATTGTTCTTCCTCGGGAAATTCCTTGGTGTCAATATTTAATAACCCTCCTGTAAAATCGGCAGGCAAATCGGCGGTAAAGGTTTTGCTAACAATAATATTGCTAATCAAACTAGTAGGGAAGATGTCCATTTGCAAACTGTTTCTATCAGGATCCAAACCTGGAACATCCACACCATTGAGGGTAGTTTTGGAATAACGATCACCCAAACCGCGTACATAAACATATTTTCCACCTTCTACAGAAACGCCTGTTACCCTTTTGGTGGCTTCGGCTACATTGCCATCACCAATTTGACGGATCTTGTCCGAGGAAATACCATCAATCATACCAGCCGATTTACTTTTGATATTGATAATGGCTACTTCATTGGATTCAATGGCTTCTGCTGTTACGACTACCTCAATCCCCATGTCAGAATCTTCATTTAAGACAAGGTTGTTTAGTACCGTAACTTCATTTGGTTTAACCTTTATATCTGTAATGGTAATAGTTTTATAACCAATGTAAGAAATCTCTATAGCATTGTTGCCAGCATCTGTTGTAATTTCAAAATTACCATCCAAATCCGTAATCGCTCCATTGGTCGTGCCACTAATAATGACCGTAGCACTCATTAAAGGTTCTCCTAATTCACCATCCATTACAATCCCTCTAATAATTCCCTTTTGGGCGATAGCCGCTACAGATAGCGTGAGGAAAGATAGGAGTAAAACTAAATTTTTCATGTTTATGTTATTTTTCACAGCGTAGAGCAGGTTCAGAAATCTCTGAACCTGCTCCTTTATATTGTAATAATCGTCTGGCCAATAAAATGCCTATTAAAATTCAGTTAATAAGTTAGCTTGTCCAGCCCAAGTCCAGCTCATGAAGCCAGCTTTGGTAGCCCCAACAGTGTTTGTACTTACGATAGTAGCATGAGCATCTGTACCATCTTTGAAGATAGCCGTCAAGGCAGGGTTGTTCATGCCAGTAGTATCTACTTGTAGATTCGCAAAGCTCAAGATGTTGCTGGTAAAGTTATCTGTAGTACAAGTAGAAGCAGGGTTAGTAGGATTAGATAGCGCGAAGTCACCACGTCCATTAGAGGGGGCTTTGAAACCAAAGAAGTAGATTTCAGAGAAGGTACCACGCGCACAAGAACGGAAGTTACCCAATTCAGATTCTTGGTTTCCTTTTACAGAACCATTCTTCAAGGTGTGAGCAGCATTTAAGGCACCTTCAGGACCGTCAATTTCTAGAGCATGGTCAGTAGCATCACCACAAATGACGATAAAGTTATCTAAAGTGCCAGCCCAAGCTTGATCTGTGTCAATAGCATCATCACCAGCATTTAATACCAAAATATTCTTAGCATCTACCGTTCCACCAAAGAATTCAACACCATCATCTTGATTGCCAATAATCTCTACCCAGTTAATCACTGTTCCAGAACCAACACCACCCAGTGTCAATCCATTGATTTCGTTACCATTACCAATATTGGCACCACCATGACGAATAGATACATAGGTAAAACTACCAGAGTTGTCAGCAGCATCGGTGCCACCGTATAAACCATTTTGATCAGTAGTAGGAATGCCATCAATCTGAAGAGGCGTAGAAGAAGCGGAAATAGGAGCGTTTCCTAAGATAATCACCCCTCCCCAAAGACCGTTGTCTGTTGGCAATAGATTGGGACTAGTAACATCACCAGCAGCTACTTGATCCTTAGTGATTTCGTCTGCAACAGAAGTAAAAATAATAGGCATGGCAGCCGTACCATTGGCCATGATCTTACCCCCTTTAGCTATTAACAATGCTGCTGCATTAACTCCAGAACCTGCTTGAGCTTTGATAATAGTACCAGGTTCAATGGTTAGCGTAGCACCAGCCTCTACAGTGATTCTACCACCCAATTCATAAATCTCATCAGCTGTCCAAGTAACATCAGCCGTAATATTAGAAGAAATTATTTTATTAGTTGTCCCACCAACACAAGTACCTTCTATACAAACTTGTCCACCAGTACAAGTAACATCAGCGCAATTATCCGCTTCGGGAGTACAAGAACCGAATGTAAGCATACCACCTAAGACTAGAAGTGTAGATAGATTTTTCAAATTTTTCATTAGAATAGGAATAATTTTTAAAATAATTAGGTTGATTCAATCGAGATTGATACTCACAAAGCAACTATATTCCATCACTCTGTGTTATTTAAGTTTAATGCAAAGAAAGACCTTACCTTTAAACTGAATATGAAACCTGTATTTTAAATTTGTTAAACCTGCTTAATGATTTTTTAACATTGTTGGTGAGGCGTAGTTTAGGACGTAGAACAATTTGAAAAAAAAGAATTTTAGAAAATAAAAAATAAAAAACAAGATGGTTGCTTAATAAATGCGTCGTAACTTGCGTTAGGGTAAAAGAGTTAATATTGAAAAAAGATATAAATTAATGGATAAAATGAAGAGAATGATTCATAATAGGCTTATGGCGTTCTACGGCTTAATAGCTGTAGGGTTACTAGTCGCTTGCCAGTTTAATGAAAAAGACTATGTAGAAGAAGATATGGACAGTGCAGTGGTATTGCAATTAAACCCAGTAGGTCAACAGCGTTTCTCCAAGCCTATTTTACCTATGGAGGGAGTTCCTTATCAGAATGGAGATATAATTTTTCACAGCTCTCAAACCCATCAAAGTCGAGCCATACAATTAGCGACCAATTCTCCTTACAGTCATGTTGGTATTATGCACGAAGAAAATGGGGAATGGTATGTTTATGAAGCGATAAGTACGGTGCAGAGCACGCCTCTAAAGAAATGGATTGCAAGGGGAAAAAATAAGCATTATGTAATCAAACGGCTAAAAGACAAGCGTTTGCTTACAGAAGAGAATTTAATGAAAATGAAAGAAGTAGGCGGGAAATATAGAGGCAAGGCTTATGATATGCAGTTTGATTGGTCGGACGATCAGTTGTATTGCAGTGAGGTGGTTTGGAAAATCTACGATCAGGCCATAGGGGTAGAACTCGGAGAATTGCAACAAATCAAAACCTTGAATATTGACCATACCCTCGTGCAGCAAAAAATTAAAGAGCGGTACAAGAGTATACTGCCTCTAGAACAATGGGTGATTTCTCCTGCGCGTATGTTTAATTGTAAAAAACTAGAAACAGTAATGGTTTATCCCGAAGAGAGTTAAGAATCGCTTTTTTTTTGTATAAAAAAGCCCCACTAGAAATACATCTAGTGAGGTTAGTTGTATGTTTTTTGAAAAATCTTGTTTCGAGTTGAGCTGAAAGAGATAAGCCAAAATGTTGTATTTACCCCTTCACAAACACCTCACTACCCACCAGCACCCCATCTTGCCGCTGAATTCGCTCAAATAGCGATTATTGGATTGGTATTTCATAAACTCCGCACTGCGCCAGTTGTTCAAGAATTGGGTATTGCCAGCCCATACCATGCCCCCTGTGGTGCTGCTGGCATTTGGATAATCGCCCACTTTCCAGAGGCGCACGGCCTCTTTGGCGTGTTCTATGGTCGAATTGGTGACGTAGAGCAATCCTTGATTGGAAAAAATTTGGCTATTGTGGGTAGTGCCCCACACCTCTATGCCCTGCTATGTTTGACCACATAAGTTGGTAATCGTGCTGCTGTCTACTAGCAATTGTGCGCCTTGCTCTACTATGATTAGGCCATCTTTGGGCATGTTGAGGGTTATGTTTTGGAGCGTGAGGGTCGCACCTGCCTTGATGCGAATGTCTCTGGACATGTTTTTGTCCTTGTTCCACGTTTCGCTCGTATCTACACTTCTAAAACTTCGGTA
>JBGCDW010000101.1:0-44016 GCA_045105775.1 Aureispira sp. | reverse complement strand
GCTACTGCTACTGGTAATATAGCCTGGTTTAGTGACCCTGCTGGACTCAATCAAATAGCTACAGGTGCCAGCTTTAATACCGCTCCGTTGACACAAAATACAACCTACTACGTCAATCAAGTAGACCCTGTTTCGGGCTGTCCTGGCGATTTGGTCGCTGTGCAAGTTCAAGTAGATGCCTTGCCACTTACTCCTAGTGTTACTACCCCTGTTATGGTTTGTGATGGGGAGGATGTTGTACTGGATGCAACTGGTTCTGGTAATAATCTCGTTTTTTATGATAATACGAATGCACAATTGAGCAGTGTGGCTGCTGGTGCCAATGGCTCGGCTAGTTATAATGCTGGAACATTGCCCGTTGGTACTGCTACTTTCTTTGTTAGAGAGGACGATGGGGCTTGCTTGTCGGATGCTGTGGCGATTAGCTCTACTGTCCATCCATTGCCTGCTGCTCCTGTGGCTGCTGGTGTTACTATTTGTACAGGAAATACCGCCACACTCACTGCTGCTGGCACTAATGTACAATGGTTTAGTGATCCTGCATTGACCAACTTAGTCGGTAATGCAAACAGTTATACTACTCGTGTTTTGACCACTAGTACTGATTTCTTTGTTACTCAAACTAGTGCCGATGGTTGCCAAGGGGCGGCTACTACGGTCAGCGTTACCGTCAATCTTGCGGCGGCCAATCCTGTTGCCAGCAACGATACCATCTGTGCGGGTCAAACCGCCACTCTTGTGGCTACTGCTACTGGTAATATAGCCTGGTTTAGTGACCCTGCTGGACTCAATCAAATAGCTACAGGTGCCAGCTTTAATACCGCTCCGTTGACACAAAATACAACCTACTACGTCAATCAAGTGGACCCTGCTACGGGCTGTCCTAGCGATTTGGTCGCTGTACTAGCAGTCGTAAATGCTCAACCATTGGCACCAGTAGCGAGTGATTTAGTCGTTTGTGCTAGTGATCCAGTAGTGCTATCTGCTACAGGTTCTGGTATTGGTGATTTAGTTTTTTATGATAATAATAATGTTGAAATTGCAAGACTAGCTATGTCTGTTGGAAATGCTACACAAAGCCACACGGTGGGTGTGTTATCCACAGGCAATTATGTTTATACGGTAGTAGAAGATAGAGGTGATTGTGCTTCTTCAACAACTACTATTCAGGTTACTGTCAAAGAAGTACCTCCTGCACCTAGTACGTTTAATGATAGTCCTGTTTGTGAAGGCGACGATGTATTTGTACAGGCTAGTGCGATCCAAGGAGGAAGTTATTTCTGGACAGGGCCGAATGGATTTACTTCTACCTTAGCCAGTTTTTCTTTGCCCAATGCTACTGCTAGTCAAGCAGGTGCTTACACTGTTGCTGTAACCGTAAATGGTTGTACCTCAGCAAATGCTTCTACTACAGTAACGATTAATGCCCGTCCTGTATTGGGCGCAGTAAGCAGTAATAGTCCTTTGTGCGAAGGCGATACACTTAATTTGACCACAGCCAACCCATCTGCTACCTTAGGTTATGCTTGGACAGGGCCTAATGGTTTTGCCGCTACTTCCAGCAATGCAACGATCAATGAAGTTCGTGAAGTAGATCACCAAGGGTTCTATTCTTTGGTGGCTACGGATGCAGTAACAGGCTGTAGCTCTGCCCCACTTTCTACACTGGTTATGATTACGGCCTTGCCTGATGCAGGTATGGCTAGTAGCAATAGCCCTGTTTGTATAGGGGATGATTTGCAATTGAGTGTTGAGAATGTATTTGGAGCTACTTATGCTTGGGAAGGCCCCAATGGTTTTGCCGCTAGTACTAGAGCAGCTAGTATTACAGGTGTAGACAGAGATGCCGAAGGTTCTTATACGGTAACCGTTACTGTTGGCAACTGTTCTAGTGTATATACTACACCTGTTAAAATACTAGAACCTGCTGTGGTCAATGCAGGAGTCGATACCACCATTACTTTGGGTACCCCTTATCGTCTGCAAGCATCAGGAACAGCTTTATACAACTGGACACCTGCCACCAATTTGGATGATCCAAACAGCAGCAGTCCTGTATTTAATGCTCCTGGTATAGGCAGTTATACCTTCTCTGTATTAGGCACTACTCTTGGAGGCTGTACGGCTACAGATGCTGTTAACATCACTGTTATTCGTCCTCCTGTACAAGACATCAAAATCGTAGATTTATTCACTCCTAATGGCGATGGAATCAATGATTTTTGGAAAGTAGATTTCTTGCAAGATGCTTCGATTGGGGCGTACACTTTACAAATTATTACTCGTGGTGGAATAGAGGTCTTGAACACTCAGAATTATCGAAATGATTGGTATGGTACCCTCAATGGGCAGAATTTACCTGATGGAACCTACTGGTATATCATTTATCTTGAGCAAACTCAAGAAGTGGTTAAAGGAGCTGTAACGATCAAACGTTAAGCGTTCCTTAGAAGTGGTGGAAACTGTGCCCAATAGTTTCCACTGCTATTTTCTTATTGTTTCATCGTGTAATTTATTATCATGATTATAAAAAATAAAATCCTTGCTGTAGTCGTATTGGTGGCTTGGTCTCTAGCAGCTCAGGCACAACAGTTTCCCTTGCTCAACCATTATGCCTACAATCCTTATTTATACAACCCTGCACGAACAGGGCAAAATGACTTTGGTACGGCCAGTTTTCACTTCAAAAAACAATGGACTGATTTACCCAGTTCTCCATTTAGTGGCATTGCCAGCCTTGAAACCCCTGTTCTCACCAAAAAACTAGGCAATATGGGGCTTGGTGGTCTGTTTTACGTAGATCAAGCGCACCTTACTACCAATATTGGTGGCTTGGCTAGTTATGCTTATCATATTCCTTTTCAGAAGTCTACTGAATTTAAACATGGTTTGAGTGCTGGTTTATCACTTGGTTTTATTCACCAACGTTTCAACTATCCTGATGCGATTGTAGACAATCCAAATGATCAGCAACTCATCCCCTCCGAAGGGGCAGGGACTACTTTTGATTTTAGTGCTGGACTGGATTATCAATGGCGTGACTTGCACGTGGGTATATCTATGTTGCAAGGACTCAATATTGGAATCAATCCTATTGTGGGCAGTACTGGGCAGATTACGTTTGTCAATACCCGTCAATTTCTTGGATTGGCTAGTTATAAATATACCTTCAACAAAGGAGAAAAACCACATCCTTTTTATATCAAGCCTATTGTTTTGGCGCGTATTATTCAGGATGTTCCTGTCCAATTGGAAGGAAATGTGATTGTGGGTATGGAAGGTTTAGGTTGGATTGGGGTAGGCTATCGTTCTAGTAACAATGCTATTTCTACCTCTAATTTGGATTTGACCATTGGAATAGAAGTCAAACGCAAGTTTATTTTTGCCTATACCTTTAGTCCTAATGTGGGGGCGGCTATCCAAAATAGCATGGGCATACAGCACGAATTTATGCTGGCTTATCGCTTTGGGGAGAATCCTAAAATTAGAATCTTGCAAAACAATGTGAGTGATTTGCAAAAACAAAATGAGGCACTAGAGTTGACGATTCAAAACAACCAAAAACGTACCGATTCTATTTCTAATGTTCTGGAAAAAACCATTATTGGAACCGAAAAGAATGCGGAAAAATTACAACAACAGCAAGAAACCTTGCAGCAACAACAAAACACCTTGCAACAACAAGGATCAGATATTAATACCAACAAAGCTGCCATAGAAGAATTGCGCAAAGCCATCAAAAACCAACCCTTGCAGTATAAAAAAGTAGGACAGGTATTTTTTGGTTCGGGTGCTACCCAATTGAGCGAAACATCCAAGGCTAACTTGGATGCCGTGCAACAAGCTTTGCAGCAATCTAAAGATAATGGCAACGAAATTCAGGTGTTTATTCAGGGCAATGCTAGTACGGATGGTAATCCACAAAAAAACATGGAATTGTCGATGAGAAGAGCCGCTCAAGTACGCCAATATCTAGTAAACAAAGGCTTAGATGCCTCCTTAGTCAAAATCGTTCCTTTGGGTGAAGAAGATCCAAGCAAAGGGTCGGCTGGAAGTTCCAAAGGAGAAGCGAGCGATAGAAGAGTAGATATTATCTTTACAGAAAAACCTAAAAAGGGGCGTTTGTAACCGCTATCTATTCCCTCCAAGTAACAACAACAAACATCCTGCACTGATAAAGATCAGTGTGGGATGTTTGATTTTTACATCCAGTTCTTTCTTCCTCAAAAACGCTATCAGGGAATATTTGTATTTATCAACAACTAGGGAAAACTCTAATTTATAAACACGGCTATCTGTGTACTTTTAGACTGTAAGAGTCACCAACATCTTGCTACAAACACTCCATTACTTAAAAAGGATTGTTTACAATCAATCGTATACTTCCTTAGGTATTGATGGCAAATCGAGGTGATTTGGAGTTTATTCATTTAAAAACAGATGCCATGAAGTTTATTACATTCCTAGTTACTTTATCCATTCTATTCAGCACCTCTTGTCGGCCAACCCCTATTCCATTTTCTATCAAACCTGCTAATCAGGCTCATTCATCTATGGTATCTAGTAGTAGTAGTTACATCTTCCCTGATGATATAAATATCCAAAATCTTAGCAAAAAATCTGGTAATATATCTTGGACACTAAAAGAGACACTTACCAATTCTAGTTGGACACATGAAGTAGTCATTGACGGTAAGTCACTCACCAATTACGAGGGTAGTTTTGATTTAAAGACTGAGGCTAAGAAGACCATTGAATTTTATGCTAAACCTAACGGTTCCAGCACTACCAATACATATACGTTAGAATTTGCAATAGATAATCATGTGTATATAAGGCATGTTTTTCACTTAATAGTCAGGTAGTACGGTATTCAACAAACACTACAGCATCCGCTCAAAAGTGGTAATAGAAGATTAGTTTTTTTTTTCGCACAACCTAAAAAGGGGCGTTTGTAAATATAAATTCTCAGATTAAAACAACAAAACCATTTAGTGACTCTATCATATCACTAAATGGTTTTCTTTTTGGGATAAGGGAATAGTACTGAAAATTTACAGTTGAGGATCCTTAGGACACCGTTTACATTGTTTTTTGCCTTTTTTGTATTTCTTACAACACTTCTTTTTACAATCTTTACAACTCTCTTCAGGAACTAAAGGAGCAGGTACTAAGTGCAACTCTAAGGGATTCATGATTATTTGATGGTTTGAATCTAATAATAGTGGTGGTGTTCTAAAACAAGCACAATATAATGCTTAATTAGACTTAGTACAAATAAAAAGCCATTTTTCGATTGCTTTGACAAAAAAATGAAACAATAACAGGCTGCTGAAATAAATTTAAAGTGCTTTAGGGCTTTTGCAAACACCAAGTAGTCATGGCACGTAACCCTTGTACATTGGTCGTTTTGAGGTATTCTGTTAGAATCCCTCCCAATTGTTGGGTATAGTGCAGTATGTCGGCCTCTGTTACCAAAAAACGTATGGATTCATCGGGCAATAAAAACTGCCCTGCTCCTACCGCAATGATTTTATCTTCTATACCGATACTGGAAGCCAACCGCACAAATAAATGCCCTTGAGGTTTCAAAACACGCCACATGGCCTGCAATTGCTGCTCAAAATGTGCTTTGTTTGGAGCAAAATGCAAGACAGCATTGCTAATCACCACATCAAAAAAAGCTTCTTCAAATGGCATTTTCTCAATGGTCTGTACTTGAAAACGCGCTAAGGGATAGGCAGGGAATTGCTCTTGGCACCAAGTTTTGAGGCTAGTTATAGCATCCTCCTTGGCATCTATACCATACACCTCTACGCCTTGTTGGAGAAAATAAAATAAATTGCGTCCCCCTCCACAACCCGCGTCCAAAATACGCTGGCTTTGTTCATAACGTCCTTTCAATATTTGATCCAATAAGTAGATGTCAATGTTTCCAACTAACTCCTTCACTGTTTTAGGATTATTTTTGATCTAATAAGGCTTGTACAATTTCGGGATTCAGCAAGGTAGAGGTGTCTCCAAGGTTTTGAGTTTCGCCTGTTGCGATTTTCCGAAGCAATCTTCTCATAATTTTGCCTGAGCGCGTTTTGGGCAAGTCAACAACCAATTGGATTTGATCGGGCTTGGCAATAGCCCCTATATTCTTATGTACAATATAAGCAATCTCTTGTTGCAGTACTTCTATGTCTTCTACTGGCTCTGTAAGCACAATATACGCATAAATACCTTGCCCCTTGATCGCATGTGGGTAACCTACTACGGCAGATTCTACCACTTTGATGTGTCCATTGATGGCATCTTCAATTTCGGCAGTCCCTAGTCTATGTCCAGAAACATTAATCACATCATCAACCCGTCCAATAATTCGGTAACGGCCTTCTTGATCCCTTTTGGCGGCATCTCCCGTAAAATAATAGCCCTCAAAAGGTTTAAAATAAACTTGCTGGCAACGCTCATGGTCACCATAAGTAGTTCTTATCATAGACGGCCAAGGATGCTTAATACACAGCAACCCTTCCACTTCTGCTGCTTCAATCTCCTTGCCTTCTGCATCCAACAAGCAGGGTTGAATGCCTGGCAAGGGCAAGCCTGCAAAACAAGCTTTTAAGGGACTATGTGCTCCCAATGCACTAAGCATAATACCTCCTGTTTCTGTTTGCCACCAAGTATCTACAATAGGACATTGTTGCTTGCCAACTACCTCATGGTACCAGTACCACGCCTCTTCGTTGATGGGTTCGCCTACGGTTCCTAATAACTTTAGACTACTCAAATCATAAGGCATTACCATATCATCCCCACAAGCTTGCAACGCTCTAATGGCGGTAGGTGCGGTGTAAAATTGATTGACTTGGTGTTTTTCACAAATTTGCCAAAAGCGACCTGCATCGGGGTAGGTGGGCGTTCCTTCAAACATAATGGTAGTGGCTCCTGACAACAGAGGCCCATAAATAATATAAGAGTGTCCTGTAATCCAACCAATATCGGCCGTACACCAATAAATATCGCCTGCTTCGTATTGAAATACATTCTGAAAAGAATAAGCGGTATACACCATATAGCCTCCACAAGTATGCACGACACCTTTGGGGCGGCCAGTAGAACCCGAAGTGTATAAAATAAACAACATATCTTCTGCATCCATTACAGTAGCTGGACAATCGCTGCTCATGCCCTCCAAAGCTTGATGCCACCATATATCTCTATTGGCTTGCATGGCCACTTCTTTTTGTCCTCTCTGGTACACCAATACATGTTCGACAGATTCGCCACCTGTAGCTAGTGCTTCATCTACCACTGCTTTGACAGGAATTATTTTTGCCCCTCTATGGTTTACGTCTGCTGTAATCACCAATTTGGCCTGTGCATCTTCTATTCGATCACGCAAGGCCTTGGCAGAAAAACCTGCAAAAATGACGGAATGTACCGCCCCAATTCTGGCACAAGCCAAGACTGCAATAGCCAATTCTGCGACCATAGGCATATACAAACAAACCCGATCTCCTTTCTCTACACCCAATTTTTTTAGTGCATTGGCCGCTTGCCCTACTGCCTCATACAATTGCTGGTACGTATACTTTATGGTTGATTCGTCAGGGTTGTTGGGCTCCCAAATCAACGCCACTTGGTCAGCTTTGTTTGCAAGATGTCGATCCAAACAATTCTCTGTAATATTCAACTGTCCACCCTTGAACCACTGAACACTGGGTTCGTCAAAATTCCAATTCACTACTTCTTCCCAAAGCTTTTTCCATTCAAAAGTAGCTGCTTGAGCAGCCCAAAAAGCAGCAGGATCTTGAATACTTTCTTGATAAGTTTTTTGATAATCGTCAAAAGAAGTAATCTTAGTAGTCATAGAGTCTTGATTAAGAATTGTCTAATAATAAGGCCGTTTAGCATTAAGTTGTACAAGTTAAGCAGGTAAGAGGGAAAATAGAAACTTTGCTTCTGGGAATTTTTTCTTATTCATCTGAAGTATCGAAGTTGTTTAAAAATTCGAGGTAGAATGACAAATAAGTGCTTGGAAGTCAAGCCACTCGCTTAAGCGATCTGACTTATTGGATACAGTGTATCCAATAATCAGTCTCGGTTTTGGTTTCGTAGCTATGAACTAACAAAAGGTTTTGTAAACCTTTTGGTGTTGTGAACTGCGAAGCAGCTACGGGATCAAAAGTAGCTGAAGTATTTGACTTTCAATGAATTGTTTATCAACTATTTGGGTGTTTTTAAACAACTTCATCAGATGTTATTGTGCACACTTCATTCCATACTAATCTTTATTACAAAAAAACACTCAATAACTTTTTTTGTTCATGCTTTATTTTTTATGAAAAATAAAATACATCCAAGGATATTTCATGTTTTTTGATTTTAAAATCATATGTTTACTATATTATTAAAAAAGTAAAACCAAATTATTATGTCTTATGAAGTATTGCTTGCCACAGGAAGAGATGAAGGTGCAGATGCAGATAAACGTCTTGATATAGCACTCGTTTATATTGATGAGGGTGGGGTCAAACAGACCAGTGACTTTTTTGAAAGAATTGGAGAAAAATCTAATAGAGGAGATGCCTTTGAAAATGGCCAATTGGATATCTGTACCCCTATAACGTTCACTAAAAATGGCCAAGAAATCAAAACAGATAAGTTTGTTGCCATCAAAATTGCCTTTCATGATAAAGATTGGCAATTGGATACTGTTTGGGTAACGAATCGAGAAACAGGTAAATACCTTTGGAAAAAGTCAGGTTTGTTTTTTGGTAGCAAGGCAGAAGATGATAGAGGTACACCAGGTAATCCTTATGAATTGCTATTGGACGATCCTATTGAAGAAACTGTTGCTATTCAGCAATGTGATAATTTTAAGTTCACGGTTCTCACTCAACAAGGTAGTGATAGTGGTACCAACAATCATGTTTTCTTTAAGCTCTTTGACAATACAGGTCATGCATCTGTTACAGCTAGAAATGGACGAGATGGTATTATATTCGATGATTTTGAATCAGGAGAAACCAATGTATTAAAAGACTTTCCCTCCCAATTTGGCCTATTATCGAATATTATATCCAAAGTATTGATTATCAAAGTAGGTGATGATGCATGGAAACCTGAATATATGGAAGTAGAACCTAGTGGTCTTGGTCTTACTGCCATTTCTAAATTTGACCTAGCAGGCAATCTTCCTCCAAATGAGCCCTCCTTAGATACACACCATAATTGGATGCAGGCTCCTAGAAAAGACATGTAATCGAACGCCTTTTTTTGCAATACCAATCAACCCACTATGCGCCTACTGCATAGTGGGTATTTTTTTAACCTATCATAAGACAACCCATAAAAAGAGAAATACTGCTTCTGGGAATTTTTTCTTATCCTTGTATGGTTATACATACACGCTAGTTATTACCAAACCAATACGATTGTAGATTATGGGGAATAAATTTGGACGCTCAGTAATGGGCTTTTTTATGTTTGTAGGTGGCCTTTATTTGATGCTCAATGCCATTCGAGTAGATATTGGAAATATGTTTTATGGTCGCTACTCGCTGTTTAATGTGGGAGGGTTTGGGGTAACCTCTGGCTCTATTATGATTGTGTTTATGTTGGGAGTGGGGATGTTGTTTTTTAATAGTAAAAACCCTTTGGGTTGGTTGGTGACAGTGGGTTCGCTGGCTGCCTTAATTTTTGGAGTCATAGCCAATACACACTTTAGTCTACAGCATATGACGGCGTTTGATTTGATTGTCATTCTTGTGCTGTTGTGTGGTGGTTTGGGACTGCTGTTGAGTGGGCAAGTGGGCAGTAGTGAGGATTGATGTATATTTTTGCTTAGACTTTATATAATGTGTTTTGTTTTGTCTTATATATTTTTAATTCATTGAAGTTATTTGACGGAAGCTCAAGTGACGCTTTCAGCTGATGTGGCCACTAATTTTACTTACAAAAAATTGGAAGGTGCTGGACATTGGATGATGTTGGATAAGCCTGAGGAAGTCAATGCGATCTTACTCGACTATTTGAATAAAGTCCAATCGTAAGGCTTGCATAAAAGAACCGAGCAACACGAACTCATAAGCCAATGGCGCACTAAACCTACAATACACGGCCTCAGCATATGCTGGGGCTGTTTTGTTTTCAGAATAGTTGTTCCTATATCAACCAATTCAATCCACTCCCCAAAACTAAAAAAGCAAGACCAATAAATATCAGTCTTGCTCTCTAAGATATTATGTTGTGTCGTATTGCATTTTACTTCACTATCGTAATTTTTTGCTGATCTACAATGCCTGTAGCCGTTTCTACTTGTAAAACATAGGTACCTGTTGCCAAGGCACGAACATCCAATTGCTGGCGATTGTTGCGACCATCTCTAGTCGTATGAATCAATACCCTACCCAAGGCATCTACGATACGAATGGTATAAGTAGTTTGGATATCGGGCAGCTCCAAGATCAAGGTATGGTGTGTTGGATTGGGATATATTTTTATGCGGTTAGCTTGGGCAAACTCCAATACTTTGGTAGGACTGTAATCGCTTATGCCTGCATAATCTACTTGATGAATTCTATAATAATTATACCCAAAAAGTGGATTTTCATCAATGTAATGATATTGTGCCAAGCTTTCATCTTGACTGGCTTCAAAACAAGCAATGTTTTCAAAATTCTGTGCATCAGCACTTCTCTGTAGACAATATTTATCTCCTGCCTGTTCGTTGGCTACTTCCCATACAATATCTGCCGTTTGCTCTACTTTGGTTACCTCAAAACGCAATAAATCTAGGGGCAGAGAAGCTTGCCATAAAATATCTCCTATCGTAAAAGGACTAAAAGAAGTAACAAAATCCGATTCTACGGTTCCTCTGTTTACGGTTCCTGTAATCACCGGATTAGTACCTTCTCGCTCCCATTGGTCGCTAATACTTGGTGCTTCGGTAAAGTAGTGTGCCACACGCAAACTATTGGTCGTAATCACATCACTATGTGGGCCCCAATGCAAGGTAACTCTTAAGTTTTCGCCAGAGCCTCCATTGCGTTCGTCCAAGTCCCAGTACTCTATACGGCTCACATGGTCCAGCTCATTGGCATTGTAGGTATAATCGCCATAACCTGTATTGTGATAACGCGCTACAAAAGGCTCTCCTACATGAAATCTAGTTTCGATACCAATAGGGCCATAAATATTATTATTTCCCGTAGGATAGGTAAAAGTCGTAGCTGCACCATTAAAAGTTTCCTTTACCACAGGGCCTTCTACATAGCTCAAGTCAGAAGCATCGGTAGCGGTTGCTGCTGCTTCAAACACCAAATAGGTAAAGTTGGATGTTCTAACAACTCCACGAGTAAACAACATGTCGTTTTCAATAATCATGTCATTTACATTGTTCTGTAAGAATCCATTGGGTTTGTTCACCACTACATTATAAAAGTTTTCAGCAGTGATTAATTTATTAACCAATTGTAGGTTGGCTCCTACAAACTCTACGGTACTCTCACCTTCTTCAAATCCTGCCCCAGGGTTATTATTAGTCCAGTTACCGTGCAAGCGGAACCGGCCATCGGCAGTAGCAGTAACGCCGTCCGAATAATCCAACTGGCCATCGTTGTTGATTAATAAAGAACCAAAGATCTCTATACCTGTTCCTACATTTCCGCCCTGATTGTTGTGCAACACAGAAGTCCCTGCAAAGCCATTTCCACCAATCAGCAAATCACCCTGTACTTGCATTAGCGTAGCATTAGTATTAACATTAAACACTTCTACAGCAGCCGTTCCTGTTGTTCCAACAAATAGGCTTCCTTTAACCGTCGCAAAACCACTCGTTCCACTAAAGCGTTCTGCGGCACCAGAAAAACTATGCGCTCCATTGGTTGCCTCAAAATACAAATTGGGATAAAACATATTGAGTGTTACCACAGCTACATTGGCACTATTGCCTGTAAATCGGTATATCCAAATAGCTGTTGTTGGCACATTAGCAATACCTGTCTCATAATGATCTCTATATTGCGTGACAGAACTAGAGCCTGTTTTAACGATTGTTCCATTGGCTCCATAACTCCAAGTAGCCCCATTATTAGAAAAATTAATTCCATTGGTTCCACCATTTCCATTATCCGTCAGAATACCTTCTACCAATACGTCTACTCCTACTCCATTGGCAATTTCAAACAAACGGTTATTTGCAATAATAACTTCTCCATCAAACTCAATAACAACCTCATCAACCAATATATTTTGATCTACCGTCACTTCGTGCGTCGCCAAAATATGAACATAGTCACTATTGTTGGCCAAAGGATACGTACAAGTAGGCGACCAAGGCCCAGCTGCTGACATAGCGGTTTCCCAAGTAGTAGCATCTGTCCAATTTCCTGTTCCAGCCGAACGGAAAAAGCGATCTACCGTCAAGTCAAACTGCACGGCTTCTGTAATGGCATTACAACTGCCTCCTTCTGTTACTTGACAATAGAATTGATAGCCATTATAAGCAATCATATTGCCCGAAATTTGCAGATTATTGCTTGTTGCTCCACTAAACACTGTTCCTGGAAAGTCTCCTGCTGTGGCTATCGACCAGCCTGCTGTAGTTCCATCATTGGGATTAAAAAACCACTGAAACGTCAATGCACCTGCATTGGCAGGTGTAGCCGCAACAGATAAGTTGATGAAACAACTATTCGCATCTGTGGGTTGGCTGGTGATATTGGGCGCACCATTTGAAATGGTAACGTTATAAGTCCCTAAATCTGTAGTAAATTCTGTTCCATTGCCTAGCCATTCAGAGGCCGTATAAGTTGGGTTGCCTCCTGTTATATTGGTATTTCTAAGGTAAGAAAAACCTCGCCCGCCAGGCACAGCATCATCATGCCAGTCATCTACAATCGTTCCTGTTGCTGTTAGCACCAATTCTAACCGATCATCAGTATTAAAACCATTGGTACTTCCTCCAAAGGTGAAATCTTCTGCCCCACCTGCATCTGTACTGACTTTGCCAACCAATACTTGCCCTGGTGCAATGCTAGAACCAACTCCTGTGGCTGGAAAAGTATAACTAAAATTTGGATTAACTCTTATCAACGTTCCAAAACGATCAATTTGAAACAACGTCAAGTCTATAGTAGCATTGGTTCCATTATACAATTCAATATACCCCAATTCTCCTCCATCATTATCGTAAACCTCACTGATAATTAAATCACTAAAAAAAGCATTACAACTCGCATCACTTTCAATAACCGTAAACGCTCCAGCAGTCACCACACAAGCACTTTCTGTTACCGTGATATTGCCTGTTGCCACGGTAGCAGGGGCGGTAGCAATCAATTCAGTACTGCTTACAAATTGTACATTGCTGGCAGCTACGCCACCAAAAGAAACGGTTGAGGCATTGGTAAATCCAGTACCTGTGATGCGTACTTCTGTGCCAATAGGGCCTGTATTGGGGGCGTAATTCACGACATTATGGGTGCAAGAGACGGCTGCATCTCCTTCTAGAATAAAGTTATCAAAAGCAGCTCGATCATTTGTTCCATCTTGATCTATCAAGACTTCTAAGCCTACGGTAGTCGTTCCGTTCGGAATATTGATGGTTTCCGTAACATAGCCTCCCGTAGAGAAGCCTCCAATTCCGCCTCCAGTGACGAACTGTACAGATGTTTGAGCTACACCATCCAAGATAACAGTGTACACCACACTATCTCCATTATCAAAACTAACAATATCATAATCAAAATGAATGGTAACATTATTAAAACCTGCTACTGAGGTATTGGCAAAAAATAGGGTTTCACCATCGAAATTACCACAGGGACCAGATAAATCCTGTACTCCCCAAAAAGTAAATCCTTGAGAAGGTACTAACCCAGACAAGCTTGTAGAGAAATCCCAAACATCACCTGGAACGGTACAAGGAGGTGTAGAAAAAGTCAAGCCCCAAGTATCTGCAGCCGATTGTTCAAAACCTTGATAAGCAATTTGGGTTTGTGCTTGAAGAGAATAACTGATAAAACAGCTTAAAAAGCTGCATAAGAGTAAAATTTTTCGCATGTTGATTTAGTTTCAAGATGGTAAATAAAGAGTGCTACCATTAACATTTTTAGAAGTGTAAAATAACACTTTACTCTTATTAACGACAAAAAGGGGGGATTAGTTATTTGTTAAACTTTTTGGGTAGCGAATTGATTACCAATTAAGTAGCTTGTCAATATGTATGTTTTTTCAAAATACTATGTAAATCTATTATTTGTGACACCGTAATTAATATAAAAAACAGCCTTAGGGAAAACCCTAAAGCTGTTCTTATTACAAATCTTAAAAGACTGTTTATCAAAAACTTATCAACATTATCTTATACATTACTTAATAATGTTTCTAATGCTTGATTGTACACTTCAATTGGACGCATAGCCGCTGCTACTTTCTCTTCATTAGGGAAATAATAGCCGTCAATTTCTACGCCTGGTCCTTGAATTTCATTCAAAGCAGTTATAATACTTTCTTCATTATCTGCCAAAGTAGCCGCCAACGTACTAAATGGTGCTTTCAAATCGGGTAAGCGATCTTGTGCTGCTACTTGTTGTGCCCAATACAACGCTAAGTAGAAATGGCTTCCGCGATTGTCCAACTCGTTTACCTTGCGAGAAGGAGATTTTCTATTGAGTAATAACTTTTCTGTTGCTTCGTCTAAAGCAGCGCCTAAAACAAGTGCCGCTTCATTATTGAAGGTATTACCCAAGTGCTCTAAGGACACTGCCAATGCCAAAAATTCGCCCAAAGAATCCCAACGCAAGTGGTTTTCTTTTACAAATTGTTGTACGTGTTTAGGAGCAGAACCACCTGCACCTGTTTCAAACAAACCACCCCCATTCATTAAAGGAACGATCGATAACATTTTGGCAGAAGTTCCCAATTCTAAGATGGGGAATAAATCTGTGTTGTAATCACGCAATACATTACCTGTTACAGAAATGGTATCTTTTCCGTCTTTGATGCGCTCCAAAGAAAATTCCATCGCTTTTCTTGGAGATAAAATGTGAATTTCTAATCCCTCTGTATTGTGTTGAGGCAAGTAGGCATTCACTTTTTTGATCAACTCAGCATCGTGGGCACGAGTTTCATCCAGCCAAAAAACAGCAGGTGTTTCAGA
The DNA here is from genome assembly GCA_045105775.1 of Aureispira sp. Classification (GTDB taxonomy): domain Bacteria; phylum Bacteroidota; class Bacteroidia; order Chitinophagales; family Saprospiraceae; genus Aureispira. Next base: position 28,862 of record JBGCDW010000101.1, on the reverse strand, counting down.
AGCTCTTGCACGAGTAACTGCCAATTTGACCCAATCTTGGATAGGCGCATCTTTTACTTGACACATTCTCCAGATGTCTCCTGCTTCTGCTTCGTGTTTCAGAAGCACATTGCCTTCGGCATCTACTACGCGTACAGTACCCGCTTCTGCTAATTCAAACGTTTTGTCATGAGAACCATACTCTTCTGCCTTTTGAGCCATCAAACCAACATTGGGAACAGTTCCCATAGTAGTAGGATCAAAAGCACCGTGTTTCTTACAGAATTCTACCGTAGCTTGATAAATTCCTGCATAGCTACTATCAGGAATAACGGCTTTGGTATCTTGTTGTTTGCCTTCTTTGTTCCACATTTGGCCAGAAGTACGAATCATAGCTGGCATAGACGCATCAATAATCACATCACTAGGTACGTGTAGGTTGGTGATGCCTTTATCAGAATTAACCATTGCTAAATCTGGTCCATTCGCATAAGCAGCATTCAAATCGGCCTCAATAGCCGCGCGCTGGTCTTCTGGTAATGTTTGAATTTTGTTGACCAAATCGCCCAATCCATTATTCACATCTACGCCCAATTCTTCTAAAACAGTACCGTGCTTGTCAAAAACATCTTGGAAAAAGACCCGTACAGCATGACCAAAAATAATTGGATCAGATACCTTCATCATGGTTGCCTTCATGTGCAAGGAGAACAATACCCCTTGTTCTTTGGCATCGTTGATTTCTTGTGCTAAAAACTCCAACAATTGTTTTTTGCTCATAAATGTACTGTCAATCACCTCTCCTTCCTGAATAGGGAAAGCCTCTTTTAGTACCGTTACGGTTCCCGCAGCATTCACATGCTCTATGCGAACCTTGGTAGCACTGGCAACGGTTACTGATTTTTCGTTAGAACGAAAATCGCCACTACCCATAGTGGTTACATGTGTCTTGGAATCGCCAGACCACGCCCCCATAGAGTGCGGATTGTTCTTGGCGTATTTTTTAACAGGTTTTGGCGCGCGACGATCAGAATTGCCTTCGCGCAATACAGGGTTTACAGCAGAACCTTTGATTTTATTGTAACGCTTTTGGATAGAAGCTTCTTCGTCATTGCTAGGATCTTCTGGATAATCGGGGAGTGCATAGCCTGCATCTTGCAATTCTTTGATCGCAGCTGTTAGCTGTGGGGTAGATGCACTAATATTGGGTAGTTTGATTACATTCGCCTCTGGTTTTAATACCAATTTTCCCAATTCTGCCAAGGCATCAGGTACCTGTTGTTCTTCTGTGAGGTAATCTGGAAAATTAGCCAAAATACGATTGGCTAATGAAATATCACTTAACTCAATCTCAATGCCTGCTGCACCAGTAAAGGTTTTGATGACGGGTAAAAGGGAGAAGGTAGCCAAGTAAGGCGCTTCATCTGTTTTGGTATAAACAATTTTTGCTTTGTTCTTTTCCATATTTTTTCCAGTTTTAAGCAACAGTTTGTATTGCTCAACGTCGTATACTTATTCGTACATTCAAGCAATAGTTATTGAAATACACCCCACCAATAAATTGCAATGTTTTGGGGGTGTTTGATTAACTCGCCTAAGGTAAGGATTTTTAAGGAATTCCTGTAGTGCTTTTAGGAGAGTTATTTAGTCTTCTTACTTCGTGGAAGATCGTATCTAAAATAATAACTAAATTTTGTTGCTTTAAGTCACTTATAAAACTTAGGGTATAATAGTTAATTGAATTTTTTCCCAAGTTCCTAAACTAGCATTAGGGTTTCGACGCATACGGGGTTGTTGGGGCTGTTGAAGCCCTGTTTGTGGATTGGTCTGAAATAGGCCATTGTTGAATTGTCCATTGCCTGTAATGGGATTGGTTGCATCATCAAACAAACCAGGTTCGTCATCTGCATTGGGTTCAGGAGTATTGATTTGGATGCCTAAACTAATAATCTCATTGTATTGAATTGGGCGGTCGTACAGTTGTTGGAAAGGGATTTTAAGTTCGATTAGCATTGCGCCAAGTTGATCAAAGCCCATTGCTGTTTTGAGATCTTTGGAAGCCAAGTTGCTCACGCGAATACGCTCTTTGGGGTCTTCTTCTACAAAACCTAGCAATTCAAACTCTTGTGCCATTCTTGCATAAATTTCATTGAAGACATTTCTATCCAACTCACCTCCATTAGAAGCTTCAACAGCAGCCTTATTAATTTGCCCCTCAGTAAGTGGCAAAGGATAGCCAACGCCTATTCTTTCTTTTCTTTTTGCAGTAGTATCGATGTAAACGGTCATTCCAAGCACCATAATTCGTTGCTGCATGCCTCGGTCTGCAACGCGTACGCCTATGTACAAATTATCGGCATCATATCCTATATTGTATTGAAAGACGCTGTAGTCTTTGGCTTGTGATAAAGGAGTAACCCATTCTTTGAGGCTCCCATCTACCTGCGGAGCATCGGCTTTTTTGTACGCATGAACATCCACCAAGCTATTGGTAGATTGGCAGGCACTCCAACTCAGCAATCCAATCCATAATACAGAGAACAAAAAAATAGACTTCATTATAATCAGGACTTCGTAAGAAAATTGTATTTAACTCAAAACACAAAGGTACGAAATCTATTAGTAGCGATCGTTCTTATCTTCGCGCAATAAACGAGCAACTCTACTTTCCAAACTTTCTAGCTCTGTATCATACTCTATACGCGTTTTGCCTCCTTCTTCAACAACACCAGGATTGGCAAATACATTATATATGGTTCTAAAAAATAAAAAGACCACAAAAGGGCTAAATAAGACAAATGCTCCTAAAGTAGCCAATAACCCCTTGTACATCTCCTCTTGGTATAAATTCATAATTTTACCAATTATATTCGAGACTAAGTCTCTATTAACAAACAGCAAAATCAATACAATAATAGGAACAATTAATGCCGCAATCACGCGCAATAAAAAGATGGCTAATACTACAATAAGTACAAGACTCAACGCAGATTTCCATGGAGATGTACGTTCTTGTTGACTAAAATAATCGTCTTTCATAATGGTATTTGTATTTATTTTAAAAAACTACTACTTTGGTTGTGAAACAAAACAAGTTTATAAACGAACTGCATCATTCACAAAGTATTCTTATTAAAAAATACGCAATGAGTAGTTTTTGAAGTGGTTGTAATTTTATAGTTAAATAAGTAACTTTGTAACAGTTAGAAGTGTGCTATAAGTTCCAAAAACAACTTACTAAGCTTTGATTTTCATGTTTAAGTTCTAAAGAGTGCAGCTATTATTTTCCTTTTATGTATGAGATTCTGCTTTAGAATACTCCAATCTATTTCTTAGAATCTTCTTTATAATTTTGCTATGAACACTGACAATAACGCACCAGTATATAAGGAGCATATTACAAATCCTGCTCTGAGCACCGACAAAAGTTTTTCTATTACCAATCTTATAGGAATAATAATGGTTATTGGTTTTCTAGTGGTTATTGGTATTACTATTTCCAAAAGTTTTTTTGAACAACAAATCAATAAAGAAATAATTCTCTTTCGTCAAGGAGAATTGCTAAACATTCTAAAAAATAGCAATAACGAATTGGAAACTCAACAGGCTGTTCACCAGTATGATAGTCTAACTCGTATTTTGGATATTATAGAAAATAAATAAAAATGTCCTTTTGCTCAATACAAAAGGACATCTCTAATAAAATGGAATACTTGCGATGTATATTAGGGATTATATTTGCTAACACGTTGGGTGCGTATAATATTGCCACTTTCGTCCAACATTCTCACCATATAGATTCCTCTTGGCAAACGGCTGACATCATACTTCTGGCCTGCATAAGAAACAGAAAAGCGTTGTAATTGACGACCAACAACATTGTAAACTTCTACCGTTTTCACTGCGTCATAATCATCCTTTAAGTACATGAATTCGGTTACAGGATTGGGGTATATTTTGGGCGCACCAGTTTCGCGTCCCAAGCCAGCTATATTGCTCTGGCTGCTTTTTGCAGCACCACTAAAGGTAATCGTTTGTTGACTACTGCTTTTTGCGCCCTCTGCATAAAGTGTCAGTGCTACATGTCCCATTCCCTCTTTTCCATTAGGACGAAAAGAAACTTTAAAATCATGCAATACTTCGTTGGGTTGCAATTTGAATGTTTTGGTTTGTACCAAAGGCGTATAACATTGGTGATCGCAAACAACTGCTTGCCAGCCTTCTGACAAATTCGTTTTCTTGATTTCCCAACGCAACTCTAGTGTTCGATTGCTCAAATTGCGTATAGCAATACTTGGAGCAACCTCCCGATCTATTGCCCCTTGCTGAGTAGCATAAGTTGTAGAGACGTGAAAGCCTTTTTGTGCTTGTAGCAGCACAGTGGCAGAAAGTAATAAGGTAATAAGTATAGTTTTTAACATAGGCTGTTCTTTTCAAGGAAAAATGATAATGTACACAACAGGGTTTAGCGTATTCCTAACAAAAACTATGTCTAAGGCTTGCTAACCTGTATATAATATACTAATACTTCGTGGTTTTTTACTTTTTTTTATAGAAAAAGATAAAAGTCATCTTGTGTGCAATTGATTACTAATTTTCCATTAAAGCAACATTGCTTTGTATTATCTTAATAATCAAATAGATATACTTTTTACAAAGAAAAAAAACCAAAAATTTATTATAAACTGTAAATTTACAGTTTTTATGATTTTTTCTAAGTTTTTAGCTATCCTATTAAAAATTTATTGTTGTTGGTGTTTTAGATTGCTTATTTAGAACATATTTTATACTTTAAAGGTTCCAAAATTTATTACTCGATTTTTATAATTCTAAAGAGCACCAAATCAATGCTTAGAGTAAAATAAAAGTTTCAGAATAATGTTTTGTCAAAATTGTGTTTTGTAGTAAACTTCTTCTAAAAAAGCATGGGAGTATGTAATTTGTTTATTAACTTTGGTTAAAGCTTATGTACATTCCTTTATATTTTCATGTATTAACCAAGTCAAAATTTAAACGTCTATGAGAAATTTAATATTACTCTTTTCTGTTATAACCCTGGCACTATCTGTCAATGCACAGCAAGTTCCATTAACGCCCTTGATTGAGCACTTCACACAGGCTTCCTGCCCTCCTTGTGCCTCTCAGAACCCAACGATGTACAATACACTAAATACATTTAGTCCTACTGGTTCTGGTTATGTAAAAATCACTTACCAAACATCTTGGCCAGGGGTTGACCCCATGAATGCAGCTTATCCTGCTGGGCCTAACGACCGTCGTAATATTCACGGTGTAACAGGGGTTCCAAATGCTACTTTAAATGGTGGTGCCACTGCTGGGCCTAACACAGCAGTAACAAGCACTACCTTAACCAATGCTGCTGCTTTGATGAGTGACATTGACTTAACGGCTTCTCATAGCTATGGAACAGGTAGAAATATCAACGTAGAAATCAAAATCAAAAATGTTGGCACGAGTACTGTTGCTGCTGGAAAAAGATTGATTTCTGCTATGACCGAAAAAACAGTTACCTATCCTACTGCTCCAGGTACCAACGGAGAAACAGCGTTCTTCTATGTAGTTCGTAACATGTACAATGCCTCTACAGGTGCTTCTGCTACTGCTGGAACAAATCTTCCTGCTATGAACCCAGGTGATTCTATCACATATACATTTACAACTACAGCACCTTCTTATATTCGTGTTTATGACGAGATTGGATTTGCATTTTTTGTAGAAGATGGTGCTGGTGGCTCTGTAATGCAATCTACTTACAGTACTCCTATTGCTATTGCGACTCCATTGGATGTATCTACTGCTAATGCAACATTTGACGGCCCTACGGCTGATTACTGCAATACAGCGTTAACACCTTCTTTTAGTGTTACAAATGTAAATGCTGCTCCTATTACATCAGTAGAAGCTAATTATACCATTGGCAATGCGGCTCCTGTTCCTGTTACGGTTAGTGGCTTGAACTTGGCTCAAGGACAATCTACCACGATTACCTTTCCTGCCACTACTGTTGGTACAGGTACAAATGCCATTACCTATAGTGTTGTTGGTTTGAATGGTGGCAATCCTGATTATTCTGCTGTAAATAATACTGGTTTGTCAGGTAGCAGAATTGTAATGTCTTCTACAGCAGTAGGTACTAGCGTTACGACTACATTTGATGGCTTTGCTATTGGTACACCAACAGTTGCCAATGCTATTGCTGATAACCCAGGTAATATTCGTGCTTATACGGTAAACAACGCTATCAGTTCTGCCGTAACTTGGAATTTAGGAGGCTTTGGTAACTCCAACGGTTGTTTCCGTTGGGATTTTTATGCCATTGCTTCAGGAAGCTCTAGACTGATTTATGAAAAAATTGACATGACTCAAGCCAATGCTAATACTGCGTGGTTAAAATGGTCTACAGGTTATGCTCAATATACAACAGAGCAAGATCGTTTGGAAGTACAAGTTTCTACAGATTGTGGGTTAACTTGGACTACACTTTACAATCAGGCAGGTGCTAACTTGTCTACTGCACCAGCTGTAAACAATGCTCGTTTTTATCCAAACGTAAATCAATGGAGAGCAGATTCTGTATCCCTAACACCTTACTTGACTTCTACAGATTTGATGATTGCATTCAAAGGTACAAGTGCTTATGGTAACTCTCTATATGTAGATGATATCAATACCACATTTGAAGGAGTGGTTAGTGTCAATAACATTGAAGCACCAACTACTAGCTTCGCTGTATTCCCTAATCCTGTTAAGAATACATTAAACTTAAACTTTGAAGTAGCTGATGCGACTGACTTGAACATTTCTATCAAAAATGCTTTGGGCCAAACAGTACAACAAGTAGCAAACCAGAGTTTCGTAGGTGAAACTACACTCAACGTTAATACAAGTAAATTAGCAGCAGGTGTTTACTTTGTAAATGCTGTTGGTGAAACTGGGGTTATTACAAAACGTTTTGTAGTAGAACGCTAGATTACTTTTATAGAATACACAATATATAGTGGGTTGCATCAATACTTGGTGCAACCCCTTTTCATAATCCTACTTTCTTATTTTTAATAAAATTCTTTTTATGAGATCTATTCTTTTGTTAGTAGCACTTTGTGGTCTTTTTTTCACAGCCTGTGAACCTGAAGCACCTGCTACAATTTCTGTAGAAGCTACGCCTGATTCATTCGATGAAACCACTAGTCCTACAGGCTCCAAGGTAATGACTACGGTTGTTAAAAATAATAGCACCGTTGCAGGTACAATAGATTGGAGTTTTACCGAAACCAAAGTAGTAAGTGGTTGGACCTATGGTATTGAGGCCAATAGTGTTGCTCAAAGTGGTACTACTGGTTCTTTTGAATTGGCTGCAGGAGCATCTATTGATATTAGTGTATCGGCTATGCCCAATGGAGTAGCTGGCGAAGGAGAAGCTAAATTAACCCTGAACAGTGCTGGAAAAGAACTAGCAATGGTTAATTATGAGGTAGAAGCAATGGTAACAGGCCCTAAGTTTTCTATGTCTACCAATAGTGATTCAGGTTCTGCCGTTAAATCGGCTCCCAAAGTAGAATACAAATCTAAGGTGTATAACTTAACAGGAAGTGACTTGAGCTTGACTTGGACAAGAACCAACGATAGCAACAACCCTGGTGCTTGGGTTATTGATGTATGTGATTATATTCAATGTCATATCCCTACTGTAGATAATTACACCTTTACGCTTCCAGCCAACGATTCTTTTGATCTTAAGATTGGATTTGATGCAACAGGAAGAGCAGGTACTGGAATAACTACTGTTGACTTATACGAAACAGGAGATGTAGGAACGACACAAACCTTTGTCGCTACACATACAGCTACTAATTAGCAGCATAACACTATCCACTAATCATAAAAGCGAGCAATGGACACTCAAATCCATTGCTCGCTCTTCTTTTATGCCTTTGCTTAAACTCCTATCCTCTTCTCCCTTTTTTTCTCTTTTTCATTTCCCCATCCCAAAGCACAAATCGAGTCGCTTTGTTGAACCATTTTTGCTCTTCATCTACACCATTTTCCTTCGCTCTAGCTTCACGTTTTGCTTTTTTCTTTTCTTTAAACGCCTTCATCTTTTGCTGCTCCTCTGCTGTAGTGTGTTGTTTGATAATAGCTACCTTTTGCTCTTTCCATTTTTGCTTGTGATCGTTTAGTGTACTCATTACTTGATTCAAAGATTCATGCTTAGATTCCAAAAATGGCTGCATAGAAGCTACTAGTGATTTGCGTTCCTCTTTAAGGGGAGCTAAAACTGTTTTGCGATCCACCTCTTTATCTGCTTTTTTATCTGCTTTTAACTGTTTGCGTGCAGTTTTGGCTTTTTCTTTGATCACGGCTGCTTCTTGGCGTTTGCCCTCCAAATAAGCTCTATCTTCTGCTGTTAATTGTGCCATAAACTCATCATAAAGAGCTTTCTTAGTAGGATAAATTTCTTTTTCGCGCAATTCCTTCAACACAGCTTTGGCTGCTGGATTTAATTTATGCTTGCGTTTTTTTTCCTGCTCTTGAGCAAATATTACGGTAGTTAATAAGACCAACATCAAACCTACTAATCCTAACTTTTTCATACTTTTTATATTTTAAAATATTTTTTTAACTAAAATTTTAAAGTAGTTTTATCTGAACTACACCCTTTAGAGTCCTCCCTCCAACAAAGGTTTAATCCTAGATAGTTTTTTTGAAAAAAAACCACTTTAGTCGTCCCAATGTCTTAAATGATCGGTTTTATTCGTATTTCAAGGTCAAAAATTGGTTTCTCGTATAGACTCCCCTATCTTTGATTACAATCAATCACCATTTTTTTATATTATGCAACAAGAATACAATAAATACACAGACGAGCACCATCAAGTATGGTCATTGCTCTATGGCAAACAAATGGAATTACTGACCACCCGTGCTACTTCAACTTATCTAAAAGGCATTGAGACTGCTCAATTCTCGCCTACACACATTCCACGTTTTGAGGTTATCAACAAAGCACTCAAAGATCTAACAGGCTGGCAAGTCTATCCAGTACCTGGCATTATTGATAACAAACCATTTTTTGAACTCTTAGCACAACGCCAATTTCCAGCTACCACTTGGATGCGTACAATGGCACAACTCAAGTATATTGAAGAGCCTGACATGTTCCACGATGTATTTGGACATGTTCCATTATTGAGCGAACCACACTTTGCAGAGTTCTTAACAGGTTTGAGTCAAATTGCTTTAAAATACATTGATTCGGCTACTGCGGTTGAGCTTATGGCTAGAATCTATTGGTATACCGTAGAATTTGGCCTTATTCGTGAGAATAATGAACTCCGAATATATGGCGCAGGAATTTTATCTTCTCCAGGAGAATCTGTTTACGCGCTAAGTGAAGAACCTGCACACTTAAGCTTTGACCTTATCCATATATTGGAGACACCTTACATCAAGGACAAATTCCAAGCACAATACTTTATCATTGATAGCTATGAACAATTGTATAACAGTTTAGAAGAACTTGATAGTTTGGTGCGTCAGTTGGTCAATAGTGGTGTAAGTATTGAAGATGGACAAGCCTTTTCTATGGCAACTTTACTGAATACCGTTTCATGATAGACCTTCTGGATTATCCGATTGCTTTTGAAACAGCAGCTTTTGAACAGTTAAACCAACAATTGAACGAGAAGCAATACTCTAAAATTGTTGTTTTGTTGGATGAAAATACGCAACAACATTGCTGGCCGATTTTACATCAAGCCATACAACAATGGCAGCCTGTTAGCATTACTGTTCCTGCTGGCGAACAGCATAAAAACATATCTACTTGCCAGTACATTTGGCAACAACTCATGCAGCTAAAAGTAGACAGAAAAGCTGTCCTGATCAATCTAGGCGGAGGCGTTCTGGGTGATATGGGGGGCTTTTGTGCCTCTACTTTTAAGCGTGGCTTGGATTTCATCCAAATTCCCACTACCCTATTGGCGCAGGTGGATGCCTCTGTAGGGGGCAAACTAGGAGTAGATTTTGAAGGTATTAAGAATAGTGTTGGTCTATTTGCTGCACCCAAAGCCGTGTATCTACATCCTGCTTTTTTTCAGACCTTACCCAAGGCCGAACTGTACAGTGGCTATGCAGAAATGATAAAACATGCGCTTCTGCAACAAGAAAAACACTGGCGAGCTTTTTTGCCTACCTATTTTCCGCCACAACAATGGCAAGCAAGCATTAACACCTCTATCCAAGTCAAAAAGCATATTGTAGAGCAAGATCCACTCGAACAAGGCTTACGCAAACAACTCAATCTAGGCCATACTATTGGACATGCCATAGAAAGTTTGAGTTGGGATACGCCAAGCCCTTTGTTGCATGGCGAAGCCGTGGCAATAGGAACATTGATGGAGGCTTATTTAAGTTGGAAAATACTGGGCTGGTCATTGGATGAACTACAAACTTTGAATACCTATATTCGAGCGTTGTATACGCCTTATAACTTAGATTTGATCGACCAAGAAGCCATTTGGCAACTCATTTTGCAAGACAAGAAGAATAGTCACCAACAAGTGGCTTTTACCTTGCTCAATAAAGATGGAACGGTAGCTATCAACCAAGTTGTTTCTAAAAATTTAGTAAAAGAAGCACTACTGTATTATAAAACAAACGAACTCCCTAGTTTGTAAACACACTTTCTTTTTATTCTCAATAAGTAGGTGGTCAAAATTTTTGTTAATAGTAATTTTGAACCACTACTTATCTATTGAAATCACAATACAATTATGGCTGGTAATAGCTTTGGCAAATTATTTAAAATCACCACTTTTGGAGAATCTCATGGACGTGGTATTGGGGTTGTTATTGATGGCTGCCCAGCAGGTGTTTCTATAGATTGGGAAAAAGTACAACATCAACTGGATAGACGCAAACCTGGCCAATCCAAAATTGTCACCCAGCGCAAAGAAGACGATGAGTTTGATATTTTGTCGGGAATGTTTGAAGGCAAAACAACAGGCACTCCCATCACCTTGTTTATTGCCAATACCAACCAAAAAGTGCGCGATTATGACCATATCAAGGACAAATTTCGTCCTTCTCACGCAGATTATACCTATCATCAAAAATACGGCAATCGGGACTACAGAGGTGGTGGGCGTTCTTCGGCTCGCGAAACGGCTGCACGTGTTGCCGCAGGAGCTATTGCACAGCAATTGCTAGAACAAAAAGGCATTATCATACGAGCTTATGTAAGCCAAGTAGGCCCCTTGGTGTTAGAAAAAGCCTATCACGAACTAGATTTTTCTACTTTAGAACAAAACCCTGTGCGCTGTCCCGATTTGGAGTTGGCCGCCCAAATGGAGCAACACATCAAAGCCATCAAAAAACAAGGAGATACAACAGGTGGGGTCGTCAGTTGTATGATAGAGGGCTGTCCAGTAGGATTGGGCGAGCCTATTTTTGATCGATTGCACGCAGAATTGGGCAAAGCAATGCTCTGTATTCCTGCTTGCAAAGGTTTTGAATATGGTTCTGGTTTTGCAGGAGTAGCACTCAAAGGCTCTGAACACAATGACCATTTTATACTAGATGAACACGGAAAAACTAGTACTCACCAAAATCTATCAGGTGGAATTCAAGGTGGCATTTCCAATGGTAGACCAATCTATTTTAGAACAGCGTTCAAGCCTGTGGCAACGATTATGCGCGATCAGCCTTCCTTAGATGCCAATGGAGAAGTCACAACCGTAAAGGGCAAGGGAAGACATGATCCCTGTGTCGTGCCTAGAGCAGTGCCTATTGTAGAATGTATGGCCGCCTTGGTCTTGTTGGATTATTATTTATTGGCGAATGCTAAATTATAGAAACAAAAAGTTGCATTTTAAGGCATTTTACCCTAAATTAACCAATTAGTTGCAAACTTTATATCCAATAAATATATGAATTTCAAATACATCGATTTATTTGCAGGAGTTGGAGGAATTAGAATTCCTTTTCAAGAGTTTGGTGGTGCCTGTGTATTTTCCTCAGAATGGGATAAATATTCTCAACAAACTTATGAAGCTAACTTTGGGCATTTACCATTTGGTGATATTACGCAAATTAATGAACAAGATATTCCTAGTTTTAATATTCTATTAGGAGGTTTTCCTTGTCAAGCCTTTTCAATTGCTGGGAAAAGATTAGGTTTTGAAGATACTAGAGGAACATTATTTTTTGATGTAGCAAGAATTATCAAACATCACCAACCTAATGCTTTCTTATTAGAAAATGTTAAAGGCTTGGTTAGTCATGATAAAAAAAGAACCTTTAAAACCATTTGCAAAACACTGATTGAATTAGGTTATACTATTCATCATAAAGTACTCAATGCAAAACATTTTGGTGTTCCACAGAATCGTGAAAGAATTTACATTGTTGGATTTAAAGACTCTTGCACGTTTGAATTTCCAGAACCCTTAGATGTGCCTACAAAATTAGGCAATATTTTAGAGCCTAAAGTTGACCCAAAGTACACCATCTCTGATAGATTATGGACCAGCCATCAAGAGCGTAAAAAAAGAAACCAAGCCAAGGGCTGGGGGTTCGGTTATCGCCTTTTTGATGAAGAATCGGTCTATACCAGCACTATTTCTGCACGTTATTACAAGGATGGCTCAGAAATTTTAGTGGCACAAAAAGATAAAAATCCTCGAAAATTGACTCCTCGTGAAGCAGCTAGATTACAAGGTTTTCCTGAAAAATTTGTTATTCCTGTTAGTGACACACAAGCCTATAAGCAATTTGGCAACTCTGTTTCCGTTCCTGTCATTCGAGAAATTGCTCGGGAAATGTTATTAAGTTTAAACTTTATCGGTAATGAACATAGAAGAATTCCCTCTAGACCTAGACAGCTCAAAATTAGCTACTAACCTTAGACTGTACAAAATACTCAAAGATGTCATACAAGTTAAGTTGACACACAATCGAATTGTTCGCCTAATAGAGCAACTAAAATTATTAGAAAACTCAGAATCTCCTTTCCACGACAAGAAAGACATTTGTTTAGATTTAGCGCATAGCTTATCAAAGCATCCAAAATCTATACAAAAAATTCAGAATTTTCTATCCATAGTTCTTGTGGAAGATATGGATTTTGATTTATTAAGAACAGCGTTACTATTATACCGTTTCAAGGATTATATTTTATCGAAAAGTAAGCTGCTTTCAGAAAACTTCAGAGTTAGTTCATCCTATCATATCATGGATTTTTCTTATGATTACAACTTACTGCTGCTTCCCTATTCGGTGCGCGTAGCTGGAGCACTTTTGATAAAAGTTCTTTTTGATCAAATTGGCGACCCCAACAATCCGTTCTATGCCAGTATTTATTCCAACTTAATACAATTGGAACAACTAGAGCCTTCTACTATTTTGCAGATCATCTATGCTGAAAGTGCCAGCCAGTCCATTCGTTCTACTGCTGGTCAGAGTTATGAAAAAAGGTTTGAGGCTTTATTAATAAGTAAAAAAATAAAGTACAGCACTCAATCACACGATTCAAAAATTAAAGCGGTAGAATATGATTTCAAGATTTTTATTGGTCAAAAAAGTATTGGGGTCTCTGTAAAACGTACACTAAGAGAACGCTATAAACAAAACCACGAAGAAGTGGAGCAATTAGACGTAGATGCTATGCTTATTGTAACGTTAGGAATAGATTTGAATGAAACTAAGGTTGAAAATATTACCCAAAAAGAAAAACAGTATATCTTTGTAGCAGCGGACATTTATCATAAAAACGAATTCTTGAGTAAGAATAAGAACGTTTATCCTCTTACCAATCTTAACAGAAGAACTCTACGTCAATTAATATCATAAAATGGCTACACCAAAAACAGTCGCTTTTCATACCTTGGGCTGCAAGCTCAATTACTCCGAAACATCTAGCATGGGTCGTCTTTTTGAAGGAGCTGGTTATCAAGAGACCTCCTTCAAAAATCCCGCAGATATTTATGTGATCAATACCTGCTCTGTTACAGATTTTGCCGACCGCAAATGCCGCAAAACCGTACGCAAGGCACTACGCCAATCGCCCAATGCTTTTGTAGTGGTCGTGGGTTGTTATGCCCAGCTCAAACCTGATGAAATTGCAGAAATTCCAGGGGTAGATTTGGTACTTGGAGCCGCTCAAAAATTCCGAATCCTAGATTATGTCGATGATTTGAGCAAATCGCCTTCCAAGGGGTTAGTAGTTGCAGGCGATGTCAAAGAGGCCAATATTTTTGTAAATGCCTTTTCTTTTGGCGATCGTACCCGTTCCTTTCTTAAAGTCCAAGATGGTTGTAATTACAACTGCTCTTTTTGTACCATACCACAAGCTAGAGGAGCCAGCCGTAGCAATACGGTCGAAAGTATTGTCGCCAATGCCCAAGAAATTGCCACGATGGGCATCAAGGAAATTGTACTTACAGGTGTAAATATTGGTGATTTTGGCAATGGCACCGAAGTAATCGAGGGATTAAAACCCAAAAAAGAAGCTCTTTTTATTGATTTAATCCGTGCACTAGATGAAGTAGATGGCATCGAGCGTTTCCGTATTTCTTCGATTGAACCCAACCTACTCACCCAAGAGATCATCGATTTTGTAGCTCAATCCAAGCGTTTTGTGCCACATTTTCACATTCCACTACAATCGGGTAACAACAAACAATTGCGCGCTATGCGCCGTCGTTACAAGCGAGAGTTGTATGCAGAACGCGTTGCTGCCATTCGTCAAGCCATGCCCCACTGCTGTATTGGAGTAGATGTAATTGTAGGTTTCCCAGGCGAGACAGACGAAGATTTTAAAGAAACTCAACTTTTCCTAGAAAATCTAGATATATCCTACTTACACGTATTTACCTATTCAGAGCGTGCCAATACCCCTGCTGCTGAAATGGATCATGTAGTTCCTATGCATATACGCAGAGTACGCAATGAGCAATTGCGCCAACTCTCTATCAAAAAACGCCGTCGCTTTTATCAACAACACGCCAACACCCATCAAGTCGTACTGGTAGAAGCCAAAGAAGTAGCTGGCAAAATGTTTGGTTTTACGGCCAATTATATCAAAGTGGCACTAGATCACGATGCTAGTTTGGTCAATCAGCTGGTGCCTGCACAATTAGGAAACATTGACCTAGAGGCCGAAGAGTTACAAGTAAAAGCCACAAAAACAACCCCCGTTCAGTCTTAAATTTTTTATCATAATTTAAAACTACCCTTACTCATGGAAAAGGTTACAACTCAGCTATACTCTTAACAATTATAGGAATTTATGCCTCTCTAAATCCTTATTTGTTATTACCTATAGAGTGATTACTATACAAGTAGTGGCCTCTATTACTATCATGCACAACTAAAAGTAGCACAACAAACTACTACTTTATAATAATATTTCTTATGTCTGATTTTTTGCCACATAGCCGCCCTATTATCAGCGATGAACAGCTGGCCCAGAATGCTCAATCCTTCTACCAAGAAATGAAAACTAGGCGTACCGTTCGTCATTTTTCTTCTCGCCCAATTCCCAGAGCAGTTATTGAGCATATTATCCGTACAGCATCTACAGCGCCCTCTGGAGCCAACAAACAGCCTTGGAGTTTTGCGGTAATAGAATCCCCTGATATGAAATCAAGCATCAGGGCAGCAGCAGAGAAAGAAGAACTTAAAAACTATACAGGACGCATGTCTCAAGAATGGTTGGATGATTTGGCACATCTAGGAACCGACGAAATTAAACCCTTCTTAGAAGAAGCACCTTACTTAATTGTTGTTTTTAAGAAAGCTTACGATATTACACCAGAAGGCAAAAAGAAGAATTACTATGTCAATGAATCAGTAGGTTTGGCAGCAGGTTTCTTACTCGCTGCTATTCATCAGGCAGGTTTATGTTCCTTAACACATACGCCGAGCCCTATGAACTTCTTGGAGCAATTATTAGAACGCCCTAAAAACGAGCGTGCTATTTTATTGATTCCAGTAGGGTATGCTGCCGAGGATGCTACTGTTCCCAATATCACACGCAAGCCCTTAGAAGAGGTAAGTACTTGGTATTAGTCTAAATATATACGCTTTCAAATAACTCCTTAAATGAATAAACAACCAAGCCTCTTTGGTATTAAGTACTCCAATAGAGATTTCACTAAAAAACAAAGCTGGGGTAAAAATCAATTCAACTCTTCATTTCCAGCCGCACTTACAGCCTATTTGTATCATTTAAATTTAGAGTGTATTTATCTAGTCCTAGATAAACAACTTAATGTCAAACATCAAACTATAGCTGTAGAAATTTTTTTGGGTGAAATTCCTACTTCTGAAAATATTTTTTACGCTTTTGAAACACAGCATACGCCATACCAACAGTTAGTCATTGGCACCCTCCCAAGGGTGGATTTAGTTATACAAAGTAAAGAAAATGGACGTTGCCTAACTCCTATTGAAATTAAATTAACAGCATTACCCGATCATACTACTTGCAACCTTGAGGAAAACAACTATGGTAGTGAAATTGTCGTGCGGCCAGATACAATTGTATATTTGGCTTGTAGCATGGCTCAAAAACTTAAAACCCTTCCAATAGAACACTTAGATTTAACAAAATACAGCTCTATCAAAGACTGGACAATAGCAAATAATGTTCTTCCCTTTCTAAATCACTTTGTTGCTGATTTAGATGCCATTTGTGAATTACTATTGAATAATCAAACGCCCTTGGTTTTACAACCTACCTGGAAAACAAAAGGAAAAACTCCATTACTAGCTCAAAACTGCCTTGACTGTTTTGTCTGGAGTAATTTGGCTTTTACTAGGCTTTTTGTCGATATTGTAAAACATGAACTAACCAACAGGAACCAAAGAATTTCTAGGAATGGCCGTACCTTAATTTGGCTATTTAAAATGCTTCATGATTTTATTTTGCTAGGTCAATTTGACCACAAAACAATCATTGACAAACTTTCGTATAACACAAAAAATGATAAAGCTTTTGCTATCAATGGAAAAGCAACCCATAAGTACATGAAATGTGCAGAATTAACGATTCCTAGAATAAAAAAGAGTGCCATAAAAAAGATTATCTTAGGAGGGGGGCAGAAATTATTATCCCCAGAAAGAAGATTTGATGCTATTATTGTTAATGATTCCAAAATTTTTGAATAATTCATGAAAACAGTTGACTTATTTGCTGGATGTGGTGGGCTATCTCTTGGGTTCCAAAAAGAAAATTTTACAATTCAGGCTGCATTTGATAATTGGGTTCCAGCTATGAACATATACAAAGATAATTTCAATCATAAAATATACAACATGGATCTATCCAGTAATGATGAGGTACTAGAAATCATTACAGCTCTATCCCCTGAAATTATTATTGGTGGCCCTCCTTGTCAAGATTTTTCTAGCGCAGGCAAAAGAGATGAAACATTAGGTAGGGCAGATTTAACTATTTCTTTTGCCAAAATCATAAATAGCATTAAACCTAAATGGTTTGTTATGGAAAATGTGGCTCGAATTACAAAAAGCAACATATTAGCCAGAGTTATCAACATGTTCAAAGCCAATAATTATGGCTTAACACAGGAGACACTCGATGCTAGTCTCTGTGGTACACCTCAAAAAAGAAAACGCTTTTTTCTTATTGGTAGATTAAATGGAGAAGACAACGAACTGGCGTATTATCTAGATAAGAATCTTTCTAAGACTCCAATGACTCTATATGACTACTTTGGAAAAACATTAGGTATAGAGCATTACTATAGACACCCTAGAAGCTACCAACGAAGAGGAATTTTTAGTATATATGAGCCTAGCCCAACAATTAGAGGAGTAAATAGACCTATGCCTAAAAATTATAACAAACATTCAGGAGATACATGCGACCCTTCTTCCAATGTCAGAGCATTAACTACTAGAGAAAGAGCCACAATCCAAACATTTCCTAAAAACTTTAAATTAAGTGGTACTAAAACTAATCTTGAACAAGCTATTGGCAATGCTGTTCCTGTAGAATTAAGTCGCTTTGTTGCTAAAGCAATTAAAGAGTTTGAAGTAAATAAAAAAAATGGGAATGCAATATCAGTAGATAAAAAAGGACAATTGAAATTGAAAATATAAGCACATCTATGGACAAACTAATAATAGGAACAAGAGGCAGTAAATTGGCCCTTTGGCAAGCCTACTTCACACAAGAGAAATTGGCAGAATTGGGTATTGAATCAGAACTCAAAATCATAAAAACACAAGGTGATCGTGTACAGCACTTGAGTTTTGACAAACTAGAAGGCAAGGGCTTTTTTACTAAAGAAATTGAAGACGAGCTGCTCGCTGGCAACATTGACCTAGCGGTACATTCTATGAAAGACATGCCCACTACACAACCAGAAGGATTGTGTTTGACGGCTATTTCCTACCGAGAAGACCCTGCCGATTGCTTGGTTCTACGCAAAGAACGCACGGATAGCTCCAAAATATTGCGTTTACCCAATAATCCAGTTGTAGGCACCTCCTCTGCTCGTCGCAAAGCACTGCTCCAATCCATTCGCGAAGATGTCGTTCTAAAAGATATTCGTGGCAATGTTCCTACACGCTTACGCAAATTACAAGAAGGACAGTTTGATGCGATCGTTTTGGCTATGGCGGGCATCAAGCGTTTAGAATTAGATATGAGTGCTTTTGACACCATTCGTCTCAATCCAAAAGAGTTTGTACCAGCTCCTGCCCAGGGCGTATTGGCTTGGCAAACCAAAGCCGACAATAAAACTGTTCGTAAAATTTTGAGAAAGATTCATAATGGGGATGTCTTGCAATGTACCAATGTAGAACGCAAAGTACTACGGTTGTTGGATGGAGGTTGTCATTTGCCCTTGGGGGTGTATTGTGAGCGCGATCAAATGGGCTATTTTCATGCTTGGGGTATTTTATCGGGTGGAATCGAAAAACCACTTCAACGGGTACATTTATCGTCTAGCACCACGCATAATTTGTCAGAGAAATTATATGCTGAATTAACACAGGGACAAGAGCTTTGAGCCAAGAATACAGCGATGCGAAAACGAATTTTTATTTCTAGAAATTTAGCCGAGGATAGTATTTTCAAAACGACCTTAGAAGTATTGGCAGAGCTTGAAGCACAGTCTTTGATTCACTTTGAAGCCGTACCTATTGTTCGATTCCCCGAATGCGATTGGTTGTTTTTTTATAGTAAAAAAGGAGTAGATTTTGGCTGGGCTGGCTTGCGAACAAGGCATCCTTTTCCTAAAGTTGCTGTTTTGGGGCAGGCTTCCGCCGAATATTTAGAACAACAATATGGTTATCACGCCGATTTTGTAGGAACAGGAGCTGCAGAAGCTACTGCCAAGGCTTTTTTGAAAAATGCCAAAGGCCAACGAGTGTGTTTTGTACAAGCGCAAAACTCTAGACAGTCGGTTGCCAAACAATTGGGGCATCAAGTGCAGGCGCAAACACTAGTCGTGTATGCCAATACCCCCAAGGCAGTATTAAGCATTCCCAAGTGCGATATTTTGGTCTTCACCAGTCCTTTGAACGCACAAGCTTATTACCAACAATATGCTCCACAAGTACACCAAACGGTAGTAGCCATTGGACAAACCACAGCCAAAGCATTGGAGCAATTGGGGATTTCTAATTTCAGAATTGCTCCCCATCCACATGAAAAAGCCTTAGCAGATACTTGTTTATCTTTGTTATCAGAATAATTTTAATCGAATAGAATTTACCAATGTTCACAGAAAAAGAAAATTACCTAGTTGCCGAATTAAAGTTCAAGGATTTTGTGGCGGCTTTTGCCTTTATGACAGAAGCAGCCTTTCATATAGAACAACAAAACCACCATCCAGAGTGGGAAAATGTTTACAATACCATCACAATTCGCTTGACTACACATGATGCAGGCAACCAAGTAACCGATAAAGACCACCAACTAGCTCAAACACTCACTCAATTATACCAAAAACACAGCCATTAATTATGGATTTGCTACGACACTATTTTCCTGAACTTTTGCCTACCCAAATTGCACAACTAGAACAACTAGGCCCACTCTACAAAGATTGGAACAGCAAAATTAATGTTGTTTCCAGAAAGGATATTGATAACCTCTACACCCATCATATTTTACATGCCATGGGCTTGGCCAAAATCATGCAGTTTAAGCCCAATAGCAAGATTTTGGATCTAGGCACAGGCGGAGGATTGCCAGGTATTCCCTTAGCTATTTTATTCCCCGAAGTGGATTTCTTTTTGGTAGACTCTATTGGTAAGAAAATTAAAGTCACCCAAGGCATTGCCGATGCTATTGGCTTGCAAAATGTACGCAGCCAACAAATACGTGCCGAAGAAGTCAAAGAAAAGTTTGATTTTGTCATAACCAGAGCCGTCGCCAAACTCCCCCAATTGATGACGTGGTCGCGCAATCTGATTAGCAACAAACACCAACACGGCCAACCCAATGGCCTATGGGCACTCAAAGGAATTGACAGAGCTGTTGAAGAAACCAGAGCACTAGGCAAACGCGCCTACACAGAAATTTATCCGTTGCAAGATTACTTTAAAGAAACCTTTTTTGAAACCAAGTGTGTGGTTTATGTGCAGGGGTAAGAAAAAATTTCATTAATAATAAGGCTTTGCTTCTATGTTATTTTGTACAAACAACAATACTTCTTCATACTCCAACTGGCTTTGAGCAATTTCTTGAATCAAGTCTTCCAGAATATCGTCAGGTTGCGAGCGCAACCTTTTGGGAATAAATGTTTTGTCCCCCTTTATGACTGGTTCAATTTTATCTCTAAAACGATGTCCATTAAGATGCAAAAAGTAAAGAACAGCAGAATAAGCAGTCCTTTTATTTCCATCATTAAAAAGATGGTTACTGGTAATTTTAAATAAAAGAAGTGCAGCAATATGTGCTATAGTAGGATATTGCTGCACTCCAAAAATTTCATTATTTTCACAAATGTCAATCAAATAATCTAAACCTTCTGCATTTTTAAGATTATTTGGCGGAACAAATGTTCCTGTATAATCATTTATAACATCTTTATTAAATGCTATAAAATCCTCTCGTTCCAAAAACTGCATATTCGTTATGATAAAGCTTTGTATAGATTATCGTATTTATTAAATATGAATTTAGTAAACTCATCTCGCTCCTTTCTTTTCTTTTCTTTTCTCAAACGATTGATTTCTAAATCAATCATCTGATCAATTTCTTCTGCTTCTTGCGAGGCAATTTGGTTTTTATGATTTATCCATAACAAATCATTCTCACTAGTTATTAAGTTTCTATTTACTGGCAATTGAGTAGCCTCACGATTTCCTATCTGAAATAAAATCAATTGAGCCTCTAACCTAAAAAGATTATTCACCAATTGTAGTAATTTTCCTTTGTCCTCCAAATAGCTAGACTCCTCCGCTAAAAAACCAAATAATGAATGTATATAACTTGATATAAACCCTATAGCATGATTAGGATTTGTCTTTAATAAATCCTTGATTGCTGCTTGGAAATTTTCTCTCAAAGGTTTTTCATTATCCGAGAGTTGCTTTCTTTTTTTTCCAAAAGACATTCTCATTCTATGATAAGCACGAAATAATACTTTTTCTCTAAATAAGTCCTCCTTATCTAAAGTATCAAAGAATGATAATTGATTGTGTATCTTTTTTTGTAAGTAATATTCAGTTTTGTTTAAATCACCAATTGGAAGTTGATTATTGGAATGCTCATACCATTCTATTAAAACCATACAAGAAACAACATTCTCAAATACAGTAATATTATTATCTGATAGCAAACCTGTAAACACACCAATTGAATCTACATTTAACTGATTTCCTATTAATACATTTAGGTCTTTGATAACTTGATCTAAATTCTTAAAATCAAAAATATAGCTTCCGTGAGTTTCTAAAATTTTCTCTGTGTAATTATTCATAATACCAACATTTTATAGTTGTCCTATTGGCAAACGTTTGCTTAATCATAACGTACAATATACAAAAATAATTCCTTTTCACCTATTTTTCTCCTAATGTGCCTCCAACCAATTGGCTCCTGTATCCATTCCTACTAAGATGGGCACCTTTAGGTTAGGCAAAGCATGTTTCATTTTTGCTTCTATCAATACCTTGGCGGCCTCCAATTCTCCTTTAGGAACATCAAAAATCAATTCATCATGTACTTGAGAAATCATCTTCACACCCAGCCCTTGCTCTTGTATAGCTTTATGAATTTCAATCATAGCCACTTTAATCATATCCGCCGCTGTCCCCTGAATGGGTGTATTAATCGCATTGCGCTCGGCATGAGAACGCATCATAGAATTGCGCGACTCTAAGTCTCTCAAATAACGTCTACGCCCTTTGAGTGTCGTCACATAGCCATCTTTGCGTGCTTGTTCTACCACATCTTCCATATATTTCTTGAGTCCTTGGTACTCATTAAAATACTGCTCAATCAACTTCGTGGCCTCTGCTCTACGAATCCCCAAATTCTTAGACAAGTTCGTTGCCCCAGCCCCATAAATAATAGAAAAATTCACCGTCTTGGCCGCATAACGCATTTCCTTGGTCACCTCCTCCAACGCTACCTCATAAATTCTAGCAGCCGTAGCCGTGTGAATATCCAAGCCATCTTGAAAAGCCTGCAACATCGCTTCATCGCCACTAATTTCGGCCACCAAACGCAATTCTATTTGAGAATAATCTGCCGCCAACAAGGTATGCTCCTCATCTCTTGGAATAAAAGCCTTACGAATTTCTCTACCCATTGCTGTACGCACAGGAATATTCTGCAAGTTGGGGTTTTGAGAACTCAAACGCCCCGTTTGGGTCAATGCTTGATTAAAAGAACTGTGCAGATGCGTTGTACGCGAACTCACTAGCTTGGGCAGTGCATCCACATACGTTGACTTCAATTTGGCCAACGAGCGATAACGCAACAAATCGGCTACAATTTCGTGGTCAATTGCCAATTCCGACAATTTTTCTTCATTGGTTGAATACTGTCCTGTTTTGGTTTTGCGCCAACGATATGGAATTTCTAATTTACCAAACAACACTTCCCCTACTTGTTTGGGCGAATCTAGGTTAAACGTATTCAAGCCAGCTGCCGTGTAGATTTTATCTTTAATGGTAATAATTTCTTTGTCCAATACAGATGAATAGTCCATTAAGAAAGGCACATCCAAGTTAACCCCATTGTATTCTATTTCTGCCAATACATCTACCAAAGGCTCTTCCACCTCCTCATAAAGCTGCATCAATTCAGGTTCAGCAGACAGTTCTTTGTGCAGTATTTGTTGAATCTGCCAAGTAACATCCGCATCCTCCCCTGCATATTCTTTGATTTTTTCATCAGAAACATCGCGCATCGTCAACTGATTCTTCCCTTTCTTACCAATTAGAGATTCGATAGCTACAGGCGTATAATTCAAGTAGGTTTCCGAAAGATACGTGAGATTGTGGCGATTGTGTGGTGCCAACAAATAGTGCATAATCATGGTGTCCCAATACTTACCTTTGACATACACCTCATACCAGCGCAACATCAAGACATCGTATTTGATATTCTGACCGATCTTGGCAATACTAGCATCCTCCAACACGCTCTTAAATTCCCAAACAATAGCCTTGGCTTCTTCCTGATTAACAGGCAAAGGCACATAATAAGCTTCTTTATCTTTGAGGCTAAATGCAATTCCTACCAACTCGGCTTCACTCGGATTCAAACCTGTTGTTTCGGTATCAAAACAAAAAGCTGAACTTTGCTGCAACGTTTCAATCAATGCCGCTCGTTGGCCTTTTGTTTCTACCAAATGATAATGGTGTTCTACGGTTTCAATAGTGCCCGTTTGAGTAGGGGCAACCTTCTTGGTAGAACGACTAGTTTTTGGTGCTACAGTATTGCCAAACAAATCTTTATTCTTAACAGGAGCTTTGCCACTTTCAGCTCCCAAAATTCTTTTGGAAAGTGTTCTAAATTCTAACTCAGCAAACAGTTCTTGCAATTTTTCTCTATTATAAGGCTCTAACTCATAAGCAGTAGCATCAAAAGTAATTGGGCAATCCAGCTTAATCGTAGCCAATTGCTTGGAGAGTAAGGCATCTTCGCGCCCAGCTTCTACCTTTTCTTTTTGTTTGCCTTTGAGTTGGTCTGTATTGGCCAGAATACCTTCTATGCTGTCAAACTGATCCAACAACTTCACAGCCGTTTTGGCTCCAACTCCTCTAATTCCAGGAATATTATCCACAGCATCCCCCTGCAAACCTAAAACATCAATCACTTGATCTATACGCTTAATTTGCCATTTCTCCAATACCTCCTGTACCCCCATAATACTAATACCATTGCCCATACGTGCTGGCTTATACAAAAAGATATTCTCAGACACCAATTGAGCATAATCCTTATCAGGAGTCATCATATACACCTTAAACCCTTCTTTTTCGGCTTGTTTGGCTAGTGTTCCAATTACATCATCCGCTTCATACCCCACACAAGAAGCAACAGGAATATTAAACGACTCGACCAACTGCTTGATATAAGGCAAGGCTAGGGTAATATCCTCTGGTTGTGCATCTCTATTGGCTTTGTAAGGCTTATACATTTCGTGACGAAACGTAGGCTGAGGCAAGTCAAAAACTACCGCAATATGCGTGGGCTGCTCCTTGCTCAATAAATCCCAAAGCGTATTGGTAAAACCGAGAACAGCCGATACATTCATCCCTTTAGAATTAATCATAGGGCGTTTAATAAAGGCAAAATGTGCTCGATAAATCAAGGCAAAAGCATCCAGCAAAAATAACTTCTTCATAACTGTAGTGGGCGTTTAATGAATGGCTGTTGTCAATTATTATAAGAACCATCAAACAGCGAATTGACTGGGCAAAGGTAGCAAAAAGCCCCCACAATAAAGTAGCAGAACAAAATTTACTGTACCCGATGAATCAACACTTGATAATCATCATAACGCGCGTCTTTGGTTTTCATTTCCAACAAGGCATAAGCCATTGCAGGATCCAATTGTTCTTCTAATAATAATTCCAATTCTTTTATCGTCTCCTCTGTACGCACTTCAATTTGCCCTTGTGAAACCTGCTGCATACGCCATTCATAGGTCTTTTCGATGCTCTCCCAAATGCTTTGATGTACGGCTTGAAAATTGTCTTCGGCAGGGGTAATAATTTCAGCACTCTCAAACGCCAAACGATTGCGCGCCAATAAGGTCGCTTGCTCAATAATAAAATAAGCCGTATGCGCCCATTCTTCTACCCCTTCCAGCAATTTGGAATAGATTACCAACTGCAAATCTTCCCTATTCTTGAGCTTATCTTTATGGAACGTTTTTCCGCCCCATTTTAGATCAATAATAGCTTTTTCTTGGCCACCATTGCGCTCTAGTACCAAGTCAGCAATTCCCGTCAAAGGACGACCTGCTACTGTACCAGCAATAGGTTGCTCAATCCCATAAATTTGCCAACCATTGTTTTGGATCGTTAATACCAATGTCCAAGCCGCTTGCTGTATTTTATAAATCAATCCAATTCTCTTAGCCTCTTGCCCATACATCAACAATACCGCGCCTTCACGCTCCAACAAATCTTGTGCATGGTCGCGAATCCACGCCTGTACTTCTTCCTTATCCCAGTGCCGCCCACTCTCCTTAATCGCGGTAAACAAGCCTTCTAATAAACGGTGTGCAATATTCCCCTCCAACCGACGCTCCTTCACCACACTCAACATAGCAGCACGGCTAAATTTGATTTGATAACGAAATACCCATTGGTAAGGATAATACAACAAGCTATCTATACTAGAAAAAGATTCTTTTTCGGCCTGTTGTATGGCCTTGCTTTCTGGCAAATAAAAATAGGGTTTGGGCTTGCTCAAAGGAGCAGCAGCCATGCTAATAAATCTAGGCAAATGATACCATTGCCCCAAGAAAGCACTATTGGGTTCTTGATCTATATCTACCGTAATTTGCGACAATTGGTCCTCTCCTAAGGCAGCACACAAATCACCCCACAAGGGATGTGGCAATTGCTCATTGCCTTCTATATACTGTGGCATAACCAATACCAAACGCTCTTGCGCTCGTAAGACAGGCTGCATACGCTGCCACAAAAAACGCGCATTTTCCTGTGCAGGCGTTTCCAGCACCAAGCCCAACGCTTCCAAATAAGCTCTTTCTTTGGGATACCAACGCGCAAAGCCCGTTTCTCGCTCCGTATGCACAAAATTCCACCAGAAAACTTGTGGAGTGGCACGAACAACCGCACTCGATTGGTGTACATAGGGCAAATGCCCCAGCTCCTCGGCTCTAAAACGCACAGCTGCTGGCTCGTTAATCGTGCGTACCAAACGCTCCAAGCGCAAAAAAGGCAAGGCGCGATCTTGCTCCGACAACGCTTCTAATACTTGCACCAGATTGCCTGACTGAATACGCAAAGCTTCTAAAGCAGGCAAAGCATTTTGCAAATCTTCTTTGTAACGCTTTTGTTTTTTAACTTCATCATGGGGCGTACTAGGCCGATTGATACTATTCTGTAAATTATCTATTGTTTTTTTGTTGTCTTCCTCCTGCTGCTGTGCCCAATTGGCCACGTAGCGATACAATTCGATGACTTCAGACTTCGGAACAGCCTCTGTGGTATCGTATCGGCGACGATTGAACCAAAAACGGTAAGCATCCTGCACTTGTTCTTTTTCTGCTTCTAAGGCCGTTTTTTCTGAACCACTCAATTGTTCTATTTCCTCTTCATAACTTCCGAAAAACTGCCCAACCATAGCATTCCAACTTCCACTAAACAAACCAGGTTTTTGTGCCATGATCTTGGCAATCCCTCTGGACAAACGTTTGTGAATCGGCGTATTGGGCAACGAGACAAACTCCAAAATTTTGTAGGGGTCAATGGGTTTCCACAAAAACGTACTGACGAGTTTGAGAATTTGTAGCGTAGGACGAGCAATAGATTCGGATGCAATACCTAAGCTTGGCAAGCCTTCTTGAATCAGACTGTTGTCTAAGGCTCTATTTTTATTGGGAATAATACAAACAGGACGATAGTTGGAATTCTGCTTAAAGATTTTGGCCCAATACTCTGCTGCGTAGGTTTCGCGTTTGGTTTTAATAATAATTAAAGAACCATCAGCTTGTACCGTACCTTTGTTGTACGGTTGTTTTAGTAAGGCATGTTGCAGGTTTTGCAAATCGCCTTCTTGAGCCGTGGGCTCATTGAGAATGCCTTCTAACACCACACCAACCTGTTCCAATACCATAAAAAGATATTGTAAATGAGGGGGAAGCCACTCCAAAGGTTCATTGAGATAGACCTTTTGCAATGGCAAAGGAAACGCTTCTATTGCCCAGAGTATACGCTGATACCGCTCGGCAAAACCATCGTGCAAGACCACAGGAGTACCAGCCTGCACCAACGCCTCTATTTGGGATAAGGTTTGAAGGCGTACAGGCAAATCTTCGCTCAAGGCAAAATCCCAACCACTCAACACCAACTCATCTCTGCGCTGCAACAAAGCACTAGCCGTAGCAATCTCATCTGCCCGAAACGAAGCCGCATAAAAGGCATCGGCATAACGCTGCACATGCACCCGCAATATCTGGCGATACTGCTCAAAACGCAAATAATCTTGGCGGTCGGGCTGGCGGATTCCCAGATGCTTTTCCAAATAAGCCATCAAGCCGTTTACCCCCACAGCCTGTTGCACGGCTTCTGGACTGGTAATTTCCTTAGGCCAACAACGCTCCTCTAAATCTAGTCCGAATTGTAGTATCATAAATTCAATGTTCCCCTAACTGTTTAATTTAGTTGGATTTTAGTTGTTCTTAATTAAGAATAGACATTATCACGACTGAAAGGCTAAAGGCTTACGGAGAGTAGTACTAAGGTTATGCAAAGCGACAGCAATTTTCATCACAATCTCTCTTCGATCATAGCCCTTTAGTCGTATTTTATTTCGAATAATTTTAAGTCGCTTTACCCCTGCAAAAGCATGTTCAATCTTAACTCGCAAAGAATTCAGAGCTTGATTAAGTTGTTTTTGTACGGTGTTTAATTGACCATTTTTAGGCTTTTTAAAGGGTAAAATCACATCCAAACGCCCCGTTTCAGCTCCTAAAAAGCCTAAATCCATTAGCAAATTTTGCCCTGCTGTTTCCAAATCTAGCTCATCCCAGATCGTTTTATCATGTACAGAACCCTCATAAGATGGGCTTAGAAAATGGATATAATTAGTTGTATCACAAAGCCCAAAATGCTTAATAGTATGATAACCTTTTTTGCCACTATACTCTACTTTTTGTGCCTCATGGCAACTCCTTCTTGGTACACTCCGCTCTACAACATCCCCCATAAGATACTCTTCATCAAATAATTTATGTTTGTACTCTAAGCCATACTTCGCTGTGAAACCTAGTTTGTATAAACTATCCTCTAACACTGGCAATAAGAAACTCAACCATTCACTTACTTTGCCTTGACTCATTCCATAAAAGTGCCCATATACGCATTGATTTGGATTCTCTTTCAAGTAAATTAATACGAATTCTAGTTTTTGTCTACTTCCGTATAGACTACTATTCCGCTGTTCTTGATGCACTATGCGTACTCGACGTTTCCCTTTCAAGGTGTAATGCTTTTGTTTCTCTTTTACTCTTTTGTCAAATACCGACAATAAAAGTTCGTATTCTGTGCCGTTTAGACTTGTTAATGACTTATATTTATCTCCGGCTTCGATTGGTTTTATTTGCTTCACAAAACAAATTTAATCTTTTGAAGCCGTTTTCATTTCCTTAATTATTCAGTCGTGATAACCTCTA
>JBGCDW010000100.1:0-41032 GCA_045105775.1 Aureispira sp. | reverse complement strand
TTCTCATAAGGACGATTGACACGCAACTTCACCGTCAATTCGGTGGGGGGGATCTCTCCCATATCTCCTTTCATCGCTACACCTGGTGCCAACAAAGACATCGATGCCCAGGTTACGTCCATACTTGGTACGATTCGGTTGTCAGGCGTAAAGATTGGGAATATATTGTTGTATAAGGTGATCATACTCTGACAAGAATCATAACGCTGACGCGTCACATACACAATGTGCTGGCCTCCCAATACGGAACGTAAGAATTGTACATTCTCATCAAAACTTGGCGCACCTACAAAAGCTGTAGAAGTCGGATTGTACACCATATCATCTCCTGTACTTACCCCTGGAGCTATGTTTTCTGGCAAAATCACGCCATTGTACAACGAGTTCTCTCCAAAGAAAATGTTCAATCGCTCCCCTGTCTCCACATCATAGGCATAACCCGGGAACCACGACATTCCTCTACTGCTTGAGTCTACGCTCATGTCTTTGTTTCTAGAGTAATATACGGCCGAACCTGCTTTAACATTCCCTCGCCATTCCATTTGACGGCGGTTGGACGGTGCTACTGCTCCCAAATAACCCGAACCGTGGTATCGGTTGAATGTTTCTGTTACTATACATCGACTCCACTTGCTCTGATCTTCTGTAAATACAATATTCACATTGTTCAACGCTACCAACATCGTATCCCGTACACTCCCTCCTAAATTTGAAGACGAGTTTCTAAATCGCGCTCCTGAAGAACCAATGTTCATCAACGAAAAGTAGTAATTCGTTTGGCGCAACTCTCCATCACACAACATAAACGGATACCAACCACCTTCACTCTCTGAGAATTCTTGGTTCGGATCAAACAATTCATCGTCCGCTCCTGGCTCGTTCTTTATCATATTAAACACTCCCTCGTCATCTTCTACCCCTAAATACCATTTACCAAAAGTAGTACTATCTGAATAGACTAACTTTGTGCCTATACTTCCGCTGTTACCATTGATCGCATCTTGCCCCTGTTCACTTGGTCGGGGTACTTGCTGTACACTTACCGAAATACCCAAGTCTGGGATATATTGCTCAAAATCTGCTTCCAAAGTCTGGAAGGAGGTCCATAGTACCGTAGGATCATTCACATCTGTCAAGGCCCAATAAGTAGAATCTCCTAAAGCACTTGCTGTTCCTCTGGTTACCATATAAACCCCTGTTGTGCTATCTTTTGTCCATTCCAAGTCTTCATCTCCTATATAGAAATTATAGGTGCCTGCTGTTACACGCAAGGGATCTACTACTTTTATATCTATTGGAGAGTTCCCTGCTCCATATTCTATGCGTTCTACATTTTCCTGATTGAGTATTTGATCAGAAATACTTCCTAAGTTCGTGATTTCTAAGAATTGCTTAGAGCCTACGCCCTGTCCATCTAAACGAACAATACCTGGACGATCGCCATACTGTGTATTTACTTGTAAACCATCGTATTCTACATCATTGATTCTTGGAATCGCGGTGTAAATCTTAAAATTTCTTCGTCCTTGCAAATAGGGCGTTGCTTGACCTGCTCTGTTAGCTGCGCCTTGCAATATACTATCTGGCTCAAATTTTCTGTACTCATTGTGTGCATATGCTACGGCACAGAAATAATAAGATTTGTGATTGATTAAGCCTTTCTCTCCTTTGGCAAACTGGTCTTCTGTTACCTTAAAAGTATGCTTAACCCCTTCATTCATGCCCTCTACTTCTATAGTAGGAACAGGGATGGTAATCCCTAAATCATCATCTGTAAACAAATCCCAATTGGCAATCTTAGCAATATCGTCATTCAAATCTGTTTGGAAAATCAAGCGTGCTTTGGTTTCATCGTCTAACTCTGTTACAGAAATATTAGGTTCTGAAACTTGGTAAATTTTATACCCTTGAAAGTTGTACGTAGTATCCAAATCAGCAGCTCCAAGTGTAGCCAATGAACGCAACTCGGCTGGAGATTCTTCATATCCCAATTTAAAGTTATTGGATACAGGTGCATTGTATAAATTCAAGATCAACTCTTCGTCTAACTCTACTACATCCACAAATGGTGCATCGGGGCCATCTGTAATTTTGAAACAATTATCAAAAAGATTCTGCGCCAATACGTCTGCTTGAACCAATGGTTTTAAGCTAGGACAAGGGTAATCTGGAATATTGGGCACCCATACTACACCTGAAATCATCTCATTAGTAGCACCAGGCTTTAATACAAATGGTCCAGAAGTGTGTAAGAAACGCTGATCCAAACCAGATAAGTTTTCGCTACACATTGACCATGCTCCTGGTCCTGTTTCGTTGGGAAAAGAAGGGAATACATAAGGGGTTGGTATTGCCGTCGAATTTGCTGGATCATATCCGTCACCACCTGCAGTAATAGGCGTTTCGTTTGGCCAAAATCCAGAGATTAGGCGATAAAAACCTAAGGCTGCTGATGGATCTCCTTTCGGGTCAGAATTACTATTGATATGGTATTGGAAAGAAGATAATCCAATTTCATTACCAAATGAATCCAAAGGCCCTCTAAAGTAATCTACTCCTAATGCTGGTACATTTAGACCATAACCTGCCGAACCTTGCGTTCCACAAGGATCATCATCCTCCACATCTTGATTATATACGTATCCCAATCCTGTTGCCGTATCACAACCAATATAATCATCATTAGAACAACCCAAATCTGGATCAGACCACAAAGAGAAATAGGTATCCTTTAAAGTTAATTTATTTCTGTTCAGTAGTTTATAACGATAAAAGCTCATGTTATTTACTGCGTCAGTAGTACGATAACCAAAAGCAGTTACCTGTACTTCCATCTGCATAGGCTGACCATTGGTTTGTGTGTGCAAGTTAC
Organism: Aureispira sp.; assembly: GCA_045105775.1. GTDB lineage: Bacteria > Bacteroidota > Bacteroidia > Chitinophagales > Saprospiraceae > Aureispira. Next base: position 38,160 of record JBGCDW010000100.1, on the reverse strand, counting down.
CATTGTCATTGTACACCCACCAAGTCATCTGATCGGCAAAAATAGGATTGTTGTAATCAAATGCTTTTTCAGAACAGTTCAACGATACCTCAATAATAGGGTGGTCACCATCTCGTGGATCGTAGATACCATCTTTATTAAAGTCGATAAAAGGTGCCAAGTCTTGATCATAATCACGAATATCAAAACCGTGAATCTCCGCAAATAAAGGGTTCCCTCTACCGGGCCAACCTCTTAAACCTCTTGAAATTTGTCCTTGTATGCCAGGGTTTAATGGATCCAAATTATCTGCTCTTAGTGCAGTAATGTCATCTCCAAACACGGTAAAGTGTCTATCCCAACGCTCACATTCTACCTTCTCAATCGTTCCCAAATCTGGGTCTAATGGTCCTGTCCAATAGTCATTACCATTGCTACGATAAGTTTGTGCAGCCAAGATGAGGTTATCTCCTGCATCATAAGCTCCTAACCAAATCGCTCCAGCAAATAAAGAAGATATCTCGGGTTCTCCTGAAGCTGGATCTACATTTGGTACAATATAACGGGCAGTTTGGTTACCATCCCACCACATATCACCACCAGCACGCAATAATGCACGTACATTGTTGATATTGAGGTCTGTTTGTGCTCGTGAGGCCGTACAATCGGCTCGATACGATTTTTTATTATCTGTTTTGTGTCGCACAGGATTACCCACAAAGTCCCTTGCATTGACTGCTAATACAGCTATGAAGGTAAAGAGTAATACTGCTATACAGCTTATTTTATTCATTGTCTATTTAATTTATACTTGATAGAATAGGCGTTTCAACACAGTGGTCGAAACGCGCTCTTCTTATAGTGTTCTATTAGAAACCAAAGATTAATCCTAAGAAAATTCGTCTAGGTCTAGAAATATTGAATGGGTTGTTCATACGCAAGTCATACAACAATTCGTAGGAATCTGGTTGAGAAGCAGCAAATCCAGGCCCTGGGCTTTCTGCTGTTGTTAAGAACCCATCATCAGTAGTAGAACCTGTAGTAGAATATACAGCCAATGGATTTTGAGTATTTAATAGATTCTGGACACGTAGGTAAACATTCAAACGAATAGGGTTCTTGGTTTTTGGTCCAATTACAAAATCTCTATCCAATTTTAAAGCTATACGGAATGTCCAATCCATACGAGCACCATTGATGCTTCCTACCGTAATTCTATCCTCAAAAGAATTTCCAATACCTCCTGGAATCTCTTTACGAGTATATGGACGACCAGAGTTTACATTAAAGGCTACGTTTAACCCTGTATTCTCCAATACATCAAATTTTCCAATTTTAGGTCCATTGTACTTTTCTCCTTTTCCATAACGATAATCGGCCATTAAATAGAACGTGTGGCGTTGATCAAAGGACAATGGGAAAACATACTTTAATTCTCGTGCTGCAACACCTGTAGAAGAGGTTGGGCTTGAACCTGTTCCCTCAGAGAAAGCCAAAGTATAGTTGGCTAGGATACGCAAGTTGTTGTTTGAACGCATATCATACTCCAACTTAAAAGCTTTGGTCGTAGAAAAATCACTGTTGCCATAAGAAGTATACGTAATAGGATAAGCATTAACAAAATCTCTAACTTGGATTAAATCACGCTCCTCTCTATACAATAAGGACACTTGAAACTTAGAAAAGTCGGTTAGTTTTTGTTGGAATCCTACCTCATAGTTGATTGTACGTTGAGGCTTCAAATTTGGATTACCAATCAAAGAATTAAGTACATTAGGACTTGAAGCAATTTCTCTAAAGTTGTAATAAGTATAAGGTGTCGCTAGTGCTCCACTTGGTGGGCGCTGCGATAATACATCATAGTTAGCATAGAAGTTAGCGTCTCTAGAAATTGGGAAGGAGAACGCAATACGTGGCATTACAATCAACGTAGGTGTAAAATCACGGAAAGCCAATGTTGGGTCATAATTCTCACCTTGAGGATCAATCTCTGAGGTGCCAAATCCTTTCAAAGCAGGAAAAATAACCGTTCCTAATTCATTGGCATTGTTAACAGGAAGTCCTTGTGCATTGTACCATTGCTCCCCATCGCGATAACCAACAACACTTCCATCTCTACTGTTATCACTTACATATACTGCAAAGTCATCATCAACATTACCTGGGCGAAGCGTATTACCACCAGCAGAGTAACGAGAATCTGTTCCGTAAAACTCTCCTGCATTTTCGTATCCTGCAATAGAGAATGGATCATTTAATACTTTGGTATTGGCATCATAACTATCAAAACGAACCCCAACGTTACAAATAATATCTTTGTAAGTAAATTTGTCTTGAATGTATCCAGCTGCATATATAGGCGCGAATGGAGCAATAGGACGTGTTTTAATTTCCTTAGGTCCATCTGCTGTTTCTACTGTTGCTGTTTCTGTAAAGAAAGAGAAGAAATCTACATTTGTTCCTAGAGGATTACCTAAGTAATCATATCCAAAGTAATTCAACAAACGTTGCTGTCCTGTAATCAAAGTAGTTGCCTCGAACCACTCTAATTCCATTTGATCGGGTGTAAACTCATGTACATTTACCCAATCTCTCTTACTCAAACCATTTGCTTCTCTCAATCTAGATGCAAATAAAGACATCTCAACTTCTCTACCTTCTTCATCTACACGAATCAAAGAATTGTATAAGTCAAATTGACGTTGGCGGATAGGATCATAATAAACTTCCCCTGTTGCACTAGTTCGATCTGTTGCGTTAGAAATATGGTTGTTTACGGTTTGATCTGCTAAATTCCATAATTTAAAAGGTTGGATATTGTAAGAGCGTGAAATACGTTGCTCAAATGTTCCTCCCAATTGAACAGAGTGACGAATAGGGCTTCCAGAACGGCGTGCCATTACCAAGTCAAAATTGGCCTTAACATTAGCACGTACTTGAGTACTGTTGTTTTTTCCAAAACTTGGTCCAGCATCACGCCCCGAATAGTGCGGAGAATTAAACAAACCATAAATACTAGTACGAGCACCTGTGTTTTGCCCATTGATTATCTCCATTTCATCTATGTTCAATGGAGAATTTGGATCAAAAGGATTACCAGGTTGTGATAATAAATTGTTGTATGATGCTAAACCTGGATTAATGTCAAGGTTAGGCTCATATCTATCAAAGGAGTTGTTAAAGGAAGCATGTCCATTGGTAACATTCAAACCAATAGTGTCCCCTGTTGAGTTGGTTACATAACTAGTGTCTACTGCATCAATAACTGGCACACGACTTCTAAAAAACTTACCTACATAGCCATATTCCCACAAACGATCATTGTATCGTGGATCTTCACTTGCACCATTAGTAGAAGTGTAATCGCCTTGCAACTCATAGCTAAAGTTCTGGAATACAGGCTGCAAACTAGTAGAGTCCATATCTTCTTCCTCGTCTCCACCTGGTTGTGTAGAACTTACCGTGTGACGGAATCGACCAGAAATACGCCAAGTGTCGCTGCGATATTGAGGATTGAATTGAGGATTGAACAGACGGTTTAGCGTTCCAGCAGAATTCCCCCAGTTAAACTGGGCATTTCCACCTACCACAAAATAAAAATCTTTGCTAGGTTTGAAATCGAATTTACCATTTGCAATAGCATAAGATTCTCTAGCATTGGGGCGTACTGCGATTGGTTCCAAATCATCAGCCGTCAAGAAATCAGCGGCAAAAACAGTACCCGAACCACTAGGGTTACGTACTAAAGGATTCGCCAAAATGTCATTCAATGTTTCATCTTTTAACTTAAAAGATCCCAAAGCTGAAGGGCGATTATCTAAGGTAGTAGAATAAACCCCTGCAAAGCGATACCCCAAAATGGTAGCTTTACGAATTTTACCATTTTCTTTTTTCAAGGTGTCTCCCAGTGCGTTGGTCATTGGACGAGCCAAGATAGGCCCAGACAAGTACAAATCTGCACGGTTGGCAGCAAAAGCATCTAGAAATTGAGAGGTTTCTAACTGAACACCACCTGTGAATTCTGAAGAAGGCCCTTTGGTGATAATGTTAGTAATAGAACCTGTAACATCACCGAACTCCGCAGGGACTCCAGATGTAATAATCTGTACTTGATCAATTTCTGTCTCAGGAATACCCAAATTACCAATCACACGTACACCATCTACATAGGTATCATTACTAGACGAACGACTACCATTAGAGTTGATTTCTTCTCCTTCATCCGCTTGACTCACCCCAGCAGTAGTTGCAACAATACTCGTTACACTACGGGTAGCCATAGTTTGGATATCTTCTGCCCCTAGTGTTTGACCACCAGAAGTAGCATCCTGCTCAATCAAAGGAATACGATAATCACGAACTACGATTTCCATTTTTTGTCCTGTGCTATCACTTCCAAAAGAGAACTCTTGTCCTTCTTCCATTTCTACATCAAAACGAACAACTTGTCCTAATCTAATGACTACACCATTAGTCTGAACAGTGGGAAACCCAACATAAGATACCAATACATCATAGGTACCTGCACTGATGTTTGAGAAGTTGTAATTACCGTCGAAATCCGTTTGAGTGCCTGAAATTTGCATGCCTTCCTTTTGGAGTACGACGTTTGCAAATGGAAGTCCTTCGCCGTTGCCAACATCAATAACCTTCCCTTGCAAACTACCTGTTGTTTGTGCGAGCAAAGCTGTGCTCCCTACAAACAGCAGAGTTAACAAAATTATGTAACGAACCATAACCATAAGAACTTTAATAAAAATTAAAAAATTAAACATTGCATAAAAGAGCACTGCTCCTTTAGCAGTGTCTCGGAGAATTGCAACGGTGTAATCATTTATTTAACTACACTTGCTTTATTTCTCCTGACAAATCATGGGTAACCAACACCATTTTTTGCCTCTATTTTTGTTTCTACTGAAACTTATTATTTCAATGTTATGACATATTGGTAACCAGCCTTTATGTCTACATCCAATCACCAAATGTTGTTTTGCCCTATCTAAAGTAGCTAGATTTTTTTGGAGAATAATGATAATGTCCTCTTTCCTTATTTAAAGGGAAATAATGCTCCTAATTTATTAACATTCTTAAAGGAAAATTAACAAAACACAAACCACTAACTATCAAATGCTTACCTATTAAAACTTACTTCGAGCAAGTTAAATACTTTATTTTTTTACACATTTGTTAAGGCCAAAAAGACTAACAAAAGTATCATCAAATTTCGACAATTCCAAGTCTATAGCTTCATAATTCGGCCTAATAACAACTTAGCCAGACGTTCTTTAGATTCAGTTGTCCAACCAGCAACATGTGGTGATAAAAGGACATTTTCTTGCCGAAACAGTTGGTCAAAAACAGCTGCTTCATCAGAACTATAAGTTGCGGGCTTTTCATTCTCAAAAACATCCAAGCAAGCTCCTCGAATTTGCCCATTTCTTAAACAAGATAGTAAATCTTGTGTCGGAACAATATTTCCACGAGAAGTGTTTACCACAACTAATCCTCTTTTAAAGCGCTTCCAATATGTTTCATTAGCCATTCCATTGGTTTCAGCAGTGGCAGGCAAATGCAAACTCAAGATTTGTGCTTCCGCAAACAATCGCTCCATGGTACATTCTTGTACATGCGGCCAATCATCGGCATAATTTGTCTGATACTTATCATAGGCCAGTATCTGCATTCCAAATCCTGCCAATCGTTTGGCCAAAGCACGCCCTGTATAACCAAAACCTACAATTCCAATGGTCTTGCCCCACAACTCCCAACCTCGGTTTTGCTCTCGTTCCCAAATACATTGTCGCACTTGCTGATCGGCTTGGCGCAAATTATTGGCTAAACTCAACAGCATCCCTAAAGCATGTTCAGCTACCGCATCACAATTGCCATCTGGTGCTCTGATAACGGTCACTTGCTGTGCAGCAGCCGCTTCCAAATCTATGATTTCTAAGCCAGAACCCAAACGCCCAATAAATTTTAGATGGGGTGCCGCTTCTAGAAAAGTTTTGTCTACTAATATTTTGCTGTTAATAATTAAACCTTGGTAAGCAGCGACTAATTGACGCGTTGTTTCCAAATCAATTTTAGGTAGATAAGTACAATGATAACCAGCAGCGGTTAATCCCTCAATAAGCAATGGATGAACAGCATCGGTGATTAAAACTTGTGCTGTTGTATTAGTGGTCTGTTCTTGTTTCATACTAAAGACATCTATTTTGTTGTTGTAACACAACAAATTTAGCCTTTATAAGCAAAGCTTAAAGGAGTCGCTATAAAAAATTACGATTAGGTGGATTTTTTAGCCCATGCAGTATCTAAAGGATAACTTGTAATATACAAGTACCTTATGTAATGTTAGAAGTGCTTTGGTAAGGGCACTACAGAAAATGTGAGGGAAACTCTAGAGTAAGTAACAGCTATATTGTTGTTGGGGAGGACAGCTATAGTACCAATATAACTATAAATATTGAGAAGCACGCTGTGTCAGTGCAATAAATTCTGAAACAGATAGATTTTCAGGTCTTTGTTGAAAAAAAGCATCCTCAAACAAGACTTCTTTTGGAAAGAATTGTTTCATAGAATTACGCAACATTTTTCGACGGGTGCCAAAAGCTATTTTCACAAGTGCCTTAAAACGGCTTTCGTCACAGCCCAAATGTTCAAAGTCTGGTTTTCGTGTCAAGCGAATGACACCTGACTGCACTCTGGGTGGTGGATTAAAGTGCTCTGGCCCTACTGTAAATAAATATTCGGTATCGTAATAGGCTTGTACCAATACGGTAAGCACACCATAAGCCTTGCTATTGGGTTTTGCGGCTACGCGTTGTGCTACTTCTTTTTGAAACATTCCTACCAATTCGGGTACATCGTAGCGGTATTCTATCAGTTTAAATAAAATTTGAGAAGAGATATTGTAAGGAAAATTACCAATAATAGCATAAGGCTCCTGAAAGTGTTCTTTTAGATTTACTTTGAGAAAGTCTTCGGCAATAATATACGGAAATAATGCGGGGTAATGTTTGGTCAAATAACTGACCATATCTCTATCGGCCTCAATGACATGAAGTTGGTGCTCAGGATATTGTTCCACCAAGTGCTTGGTCAACATACCTTGCCCTGGGCCTATTTCTACAATTTGTTGATAGTTATTTGTACCTTTTAAGCCAAGTGCTATGTCTCTAGCAATGTATTCTTTGTTCAAGAAATGTTGTCCATATGATTTTTTGGCTTTCATAAAATATAGCGTTGGGTGTACAAATATTAACTCTTTAGACAAGATGCTGCAAAGATACAACAAATATTCAAGACTCTTTTTGAACTTGTTTTTTGAGCACGCATATTTATAATGTGGTTTAAACAGGCCAATAAATAACATAAAATGATAATCAATGGCGACTTTTGGCCTAAAAGGTAAGTATTCCCCAAATTTCTTTATCTTTACTATCTATAGTGTGTATTCAAATACACTAAAACCCTACTCCCAATACGCATTTGCATCAACTAAACACAAGCACCTGTATGATAATGTGTTTGTTATATAATTTTATCATCTACAAATAATAGAGTTGATTCTAACTCCAATTTATTTGGATAAATACAGGTACTAACAACCTGTTTTTCTTTCTATGACCGACAAAAAATTAACAATAGGTATTTCCTCTGGTGACATCAATGGAATTGGTTTGGAGGTAGCCATTAAAGTACTCTCTGACAAACGTTTGCTAGACTGGTGTATTCCTGTTATTTATGCTTCTACCAAAGTCGTTTCTTATCATAAAAACATTGCTAAGGTTAGAGACTTTTCTTTTCATAATGCCAGTAGTGTAGAGTCCATCAATCCGCAAGCGGTAAATGTGATTAATTGCTGGATGGAAAATGTAAAAATCACACTAGGGCAAACTACTGCTGATGGAGGCAAATACGCCACTTTTTCACTAGAACAAGCCACCGAAGATTTGCGTTTGGGGCACTTAGATGCCTTGGTAACTGCTCCCATTAACAAAGCGGCCATGCAGATCAGTGGTTTTGAATTTCCTGGCCATACCGAATATCTGACGCACAAATTTCAGGCTCCTGAAAACTTAATGTTGCTGGTCAACGAATCACTTCGTGTAGGTTTAGTCACCAATCATTTACCTTTGGGAAAGGTTGCAGAAACGATTACTAAAGAGCTTATTCTTAAAAAAATAGAATTGATGGCAGAAAGTCTACAAATGGACTTTGGCATTGATCGCCCTGCTATTGCTGTATTGGGACTCAACCCTCATGCAGGAGATGGTGGTGTATTGGGTTCAGAGGAGCAGGATGTTATTATACCAGCTATAAAAGCAGCCAAAAAGAAAGGCATTCTAGCTATTGGCCCTTATTCTGCTGATGGTTTCTTTGGTTCGGGCAATTATCTCAATTTTGATGGCATATTAGCAATGTACCACGATCAAGGGTTGGTACCTTTCAAGGCACTTTCTTTTGGTAAAGGTATTAATTTTACGGCTGGATTGCCTATTATTCGTACTTCTCCAGATCATGGAACTGGTTTTGATATTGCAGGTAAAAACATGGCCGATCCACAGTCGTTTAGAGAAGCGTTTTACTTAGCTCTGGACAGTGCGCGCCAACGGGTGGCCTACAAGCTGATGACAAAAAATCCTATCCAAGAAGTGGTTGTTATTGAGAACGACGAGGCAAAAGATAAATCTCCTACAGAAGAACAAAAATCTAAAAAGAATCATCACAAAAAAGAGCAGCGTGCAAAACCACCACGTTCTAACAACAAAAACAAACAACACAAAGCTGCAACCGCTCCCAAGTCAAACAATAAAGAAAAAAGTATAGAAGAGCGTGCTAATCAGAATGCTGAAAAGCCTGCTGAACAAACAACGCCAGAAAATAACCAGCAATTACCTGTAGCAGACCCCATAGAGTTGTCTGTTCAAAAAACGAAACAAGAAGTTACTCAACCTGCTCCTGTAGCAGCGTTAGCCTCTGTTACAACAGAACAACCATTGCCTAAAGAACCTATAAAGGGTACTGAATCTGTAAAAGAGGATATTGATGTTATCCAAAAAGTAGCTCCTGCTCCTGAGGAACCTATAAAGGGTACTGAATCTGTAAAAGAGGATATTGATGTTATCCAAAAAGTAGTACCTGCTCCTGAGGAACTTCCTATAGATGCTCCTACTGTTCAGGAAAAAACAGATACGCCACCAACAGAGTAATTTGTACGATATATCAAACACCGAAGCGAGTGTGACCGTGGTCACACTCGCTTCTATTGTTTAGATTGGTCTATATTTATTACAAGGTCAATAATGTTCTTAAATCTGCCGCTGAATTTGGAATCGCCACAGGTTTCATGAATAAGATTGATTTGCTAGGATCTGGCTCTGCTGTTTCATGGAATACTTCTGCCACCAACAAATCGCCTTTGGCACTCATAGCCCAAATCTTTTGCTTGAGTTGATTGTCTGAGGGCAATGGAATATTGGAGCTACTTTGGTCGCTAGGAGCCGAATAATAAAACTGCTGCTCTTGTGCAGCTACAAATACCTCTTGCAACTCCATGGGTGCGCCTTCTAAATCTACAAATTGTGTTGGAACAGTTTCTTGCGCTTTCCATTCTACAGGTTTACCACAATTCCACAAGCCAAAGCGTTGAATTTCAAAACGATTCACAATATTCACTAAGGATTCTTCAACCACTTCTTCTTGAGCCAAGGCTAATATTTCTGTTTCCCACGCCTCTAGTGCCTGTTCATACTTGGCTTGCTCTATCTCAAATTGCGCTTTGGCTTCATCTGTTGCTACCACAACTGGTTCTACTTTGGAAACCTTTTTAGTAACTTCGCCTTGCTCATTCTCATGCTCTAAGGTCAAGATATAATTACCATCTGTACTCTTAGTCAACGCCATATCACTCCAAATCGTATCAAATGTTGCAGGAGTAAATACTTCTACAGAAGCCATGAAATCTATTTTTTGATCATACTGTTTGAGTTCAGGTGCATTTTCTAAGTCTAATTCAAAATCAAACACTTGCATATCATTGGGTACCCCTGGTCGAATAGGGGGCACAGGTTTGCTTGCTTGCTTTTCGTGTTGCAATTGAGCAATAATAGGTGCTAATTCTGGAGAATCGGGTGTAGAGTTATTGGCATTTGTATTGGGATTATTATTAATAGCATCATTGAGGATTTCTACTTGATCCTTGGTTTGATAATTCCAAGCATCTTCTTGGTTACTGTATACATAAACGCCCAAGTCATCAGGCTCCAAATCCGTCGCCATTTTTCCTTTAAGCTCTATGTCTAGTGTTTTGTTCATATTCAAATAAACAGGTTCCCCATTCTGAAAACCTTTAATTTCCATCATTCCTGTAGAGCGCAAATCTTGGTGTTTATTGAGTTCTTTGGGAATGCCTGCCAAAAACATATCTACAGGGTCATTAAACTCTCGATAAGTAATTTCTACCGCTCCTTTTACAGGTTCTCCTGTTTTGTCCACAAAAGCTGCTGCTGGAATTTTGACTTTAGAACCAGAAGCATAAGTCAGGGTTTCTCCTATTTCTGCTTGCATCGTCTTGGTCTCTGGTGGTAGTGCCAAATTGGGCAATGGGCTCTGTAAGGTTAGTAGCTCATTAAGTTGTGCTAAAGGTGGCGCATAAGTAGGTACAGGCACCAACGAATCTTTGAATATTATAAATACAAGACTAGCCGCTGCCAAAGTAGCTATGATTCCAGTAATGTATCTTCTTCGACGTTTGACTACTTTCATAGTAGTCGTATCAGCAGAGACAGTTGTTGGCTCCTTGCTGGCTCCTGCCGTTTGTTCGAAGCTGGCCAATAAAGCATCAAAATCTTGATGTTGGTTTATTTGCTCTGAACTAAGTTCGGGAGGGTTAATTTTTATATTGTAATTGTCTTTCATGTCTAAACTATTTGTAACGCATTGGAATACAAAATTGGATAAGCGTCTTAATATTGTTTTAGTCAGACCTCCTTTTGTTAATAAATTTCTTTTTCATTTTTTGTAATAACCGATAGATTTTCACCTTGGCATTGTTTTCGGTTATATCTAGTATATCTGCTACTTCTTTAAACGGTCGTTTTTCAAAAAAGCGCAACTCCAAGAGCATTACTTCGGGAGGTTTTAAATCTTGAATGACTTCTTTTAGTATTTCTATATTCACCTCCAAAGCAGCTTTATCTTCGTATTCTTCCTCGATTTCATGGACATTATTTTCCTCCAATGCCACCACTCGTTGTTTCTTCGTTTTGCGAAAGTGCTGTGCAATTTCATTACTGGCAATTCTAAACAACCAAGCAGAGAAAGGCACCCCTTTGTAGGTGTACTTCGATAAATTTTGCATGGCTTTTAGAAAAACTTGAGCAGTAATGTCTGCACACAAAGCTTCCTCTAATATTCGTTTATAGACAAACCTAAAAATAGGCTCGTAATAGCGCTCGTATAACACTCTAAAATGTGCAGGATTTTGTTGGGCTTTCTGTACTTCTTCCCATTCTGCCTGTATAGCCTGTTGTGTGAGCGTGTGTTTTGATGTAGACATAACGCGCGTAGTAAATAAATTCTCTAAGTAGCTGTGGGGTTCCCCCCTCTCCATTTGTTCCAATATAATGATTTTTATCTACATTTACCGATTGCTACTTTTTTACCTACTGCAAATGTTGTACGTCCATTTTTACTCTGAAAAATAAGAATACTCCAAAACAATCTGCTGGTCATCTTCTTCAACAATATGCTGTTCTAATAAACCATCAACACTATAACGAAAATACTCTACTTTGTAGATTGTTGGATCCAATAATACGAGTTTTACAGGCTCTATATCCTCAGTTCCTTTGCGCTTTTTAGCTTTTACACTCTTATTCTTTTTGCCCTTGCCCTTCTTTTCCGTAGTGAGCGAGTCTACTGGTTCTTCCTGAGGTGCAGGTGCAGAACGGCGTACCCAATGTACTTTTTTGACCAATTGCTCTCCTTCGTACACATAATCTATCGTCCATAATTTTTGCCCTTTAGCGTTGCGTACTTCTGTCAAGTGAGGCGTTTTATTGGCATTTAAATAGGTGACTCGATCATCTAAAATGAAGTGTAAATCTCGAAATGATTTTTGCACAACCACACTGTCCTCATATCGTATGCTTACCATGCGTTTTTCGTCGGGCTGTAATCCTAATAAGCTGTCCATGTGTGGAGCAAAGCCTACCACTGTTGATTTTTGACGTGTCAACCGTTGCTGGTCATCAAATTCAAATTCCTGCAACAAGCGCACTCTACTGTAAGGAGGGCCATATAGTTTGGTGCATTGTGCAGGAGCATCATTTTCTTGATAATACAAATATTGCAGGGCATATTTTACCTTAGATTTTTGTAGCGTGTCAAAAGACAACACCTCTATGGCAGATAATAAACCATTCTTATAGAAATATTCCATGGTCTCCAATCGATCGCCCGAAGGTACATAAGTACTTACCATCGCAGGTTTTCCACTATGAAACTGGTATCGTTGATATTGATGGGCATCTTCTACAGGAGTGAACCAAACTTGTCCAGATTCGTCGCCAGCTGCACGTTTGTAGCGACTTTTCCAAACACTGCATTTAGTATTGCCTGTTGCCATAACCTGCTCTATAGAGAATGGCCATTGAGGATATGCCGCTTTATATTCTTGCCATTGTGCGGTCAATGTTTGAGCCGCACAATGAAGCACCAACAACAAACATCCTATTCTTATTACATTTGTATTCATATTGTATGGGGTTTTCTAGAAAAAGATTTCCAAAAACTACACATCTTGCTCTTGGATAATAGCTTTTAGTCATCCTTTATACTACAATTGCGCCATTTTGTGTCACAAAAATACAATTTAGCCTTCAATCAGTTATTTTTCCAGAGAGATTCCTCTTATTAATTAATAGAAGGGTACCAAAGGAAAGTTTTCATTTGATGAAATCGCTTATTCGCTTTGCCAATTTTATATTATTAAACAACTTCGTTATCTTACCCAAGTTGTTTACTTGATAAAGAACTTTGTCTACTTACTTTGATAACACTATTTTGAAAAAAAGATACGGTCTGTTTTAATTTTTTTTAGTTAAAAAATACAATTTTCCTTCCGAAGAACGTTGAGACCAGTTCTTTTCAAAAAAAATACATTATGTCCGAAACAAAAAAAGGGTTAGCACTACATTGGCAGATTCTCATTGGTATGGTTCTAGGGTTGGCCGTTGGCCTATTACTCAAGGATTTTACCTGGGGAGCCAATTTGATTAATAATTGGTTTTATCCTATTGGAAAAATCTTTATCAAACTACTCAAACTCATTGCTGTGCCCTTGATTATTGCTTCCTTGGCCAAGGGTATTGCCGATTTGCAAGATATTTCCAAATTATCAAGAATAGGAGGACGTACCATTGCTATTTACCTCACTACTACGGTTATTGCCGTCACCTTAGGTTTGCTAGTTGTCAATACCTTCAAGCCTGGTGCTGGTGTCAATCGCGATAGTATGCAGACGATTAGTGCCATGAATAAGGAAGCGAGTAGTGCCAAAATCGCTGCTGGAGAAGCACAAGCGCAAGCTGGCCCCTTGGATTTTGTAGTAGATATGGTTCCTGACAATATTATTGGTGCTGCTGGCAACAATGGCAATATGTTACAAGTGATTGTCTTTATTCTCTTTTTTGCCGTTTGTATGCTCCTTATTCCACAAGAAAAAGCCAAACCTCTACACGATTTCTTTGACAGTCTCAACGAGGTTATTCTAAAAATGGTGGATGTTATTATGCTGCTCTCGCCCTATGCTGTAGCGGCATTGATGGCCAATTTGGCGGTCAGTACCGACCCTTCTGTCTTTCAGAATTTGCTCAAATATGCAGGTTGTGTTGTTTTTGGTCTTGCTCTTATGATTAGCATTTACATGACCGCTATCAAAGTTTTTACAGGCCGTTCTCCTCTTGGCTTTATCAAAGCCATTAGCCCTGCTCAGTTACTAGCGTTCTCTACGAGTTCTAGTGCCGCCACCTTGCCTGTTACGATGGAACGGGTAGAAGAACACGTGGGCGTAGAAAAAGAAGTGACGAGTTTTGTTTGTCCGATTGGAGCAACGATTAACATGGATGGAACCAGCTTGTATCAAGCAGTAGCAGCCGTTTTTATTTGTCAAGTTATTGGTTTTGATTTGACATGGGGCGACCAACTCACTATCGTTCTTACGGCTACAATGGCTTCTATTGGTTCGGCAGCGGTGCCTGGTGCTGGAATGGTGATGCTGGTCATTGTATTGGATACGCTAGGAATTCCTGTTGCTGATTTAGAATTTGGAATTGCCTTGATTTTTGCCGTAGATCGGCCATTGGATATGTGTCGTACGGTCATTAATGTTACAGGGGATGCTACTGTGGCAACCTTGGTAGGCAAATCAGTGGGTAAGTTAAGAACGCCTCAGGCCAAGAACTGGGACGATCATTATCAGAAAGATGCTGGTTAGAATAAACAGTAGAGTCGCAAGATCAGTAGAAGCGCAAGATCAGTAGAAGCGCAAGATCAGTAGAAGCGCAAGATCTTGCGCTTCTACTGATCTTGCAAATAATAATTATTTTTCGTCTAAATCGTTTCTATCCTTGAGTTTCTTATCCTCAACTTTATCATTCAAGAATTCATTCAATTGCTCTACCGAATAACTAGAGACAATTTCTCCAAATTCATTGATACGGATATCAAAACCTTTGAGGTCTTCATGTGTTTTGGGCTTTTTTTTATTTTTATCACTCATTGTATTGGTTGTTTTTAATTAAAAGTAAGAAAAGGACACTCCAACGAATTGGAATGCCCTTTATATAGAAAGCTTCTTTTTGGCTTAATTTAAACGCTTTTCTAGACGAATCTGCGTACGTTCTGCTTCTCCTCTGTCCATTCCAATTTTGTCTGCAAAATCATATACTTCATCTCGGCTCATATTGCCATTGGCTCTAATGTACATTTCGATGGTATAATCCTGTGCATAACGCAATAGTTCTTCGTACTTATCATCTCTAAAATCAAACATCTGCGAGTACTCTTCTAATTTTTGCTTCTCTTCATCAGCAAATTCATTATCGGTCAATGCTACTGCTGCTACAATCATAAAGACATTCTCACGTGCTTCTTGATTTACCTCTTCGCACTCTACAACAGAGATAGCTGGTGCACGCATTAGGTCGCGCAATGATCCTGTTTCAGATGTTAAGAAATCATCAAAGAATGCTTTTTCTGATTTTTCAATAGTTCCATCGGCACGTGCCATTTCTACCAACATTCTAGCCAAGATTTTCTTATCATACGACTTGGTAAGTGGTTGGCGACGGATCAATTTTTCAAACTCTGAGAATTCTGTTGCCAAGCGCCAGCGGCCACCTTCGTAAGTGATTTCTGTTGTAATTTTCTCAAATGCTCTTACTATAGCTTGCTCTTTGTCTGCTTTGGAGTGGCGAATTCCATCTGTGGTTTGACGAACGACCTCATTACCTGTCATAGAGACGACAGTACCAGCAAAACCACCTCCTACTGCGCGACGTAATATTTGCAAAACAGAAGAACGCATGCGTCCAATGGCCGTGTTTTTTACCATACGTGTTACACGCTTCTTACCATCTGAAGTGTCAAGTTTAATCATCCCAACAGATTCAAATACTTGATTGTCTATTTGAAATTTGCAGTGAACTTTAGAACCTTGAACTTTTTCTTCTAGGACGTAATGTTTGATTGACTCGTATGTTATTTCCATATTATTATTATTATTTCTTTTACATTCTAATCTTTGATAGAACAGTGTTTTATGATACGAAGTATACTATTTTTAAGTTACTTCAATGTAAGAAAAATATAGTGTGTCGAAAAACAATTAACAATTTTATTCTGGTGTAAATGTACCTTGTGGATTTAATTTAACTAAACCAAGCATATCATTAGTTCCCAAACCAAATGTACCTGTAAAAGCATAGCCTGTCAGTACACGCTGATTGGTTCCTGCAACTGCTTCTGTTACAGGCATTACAGTACCAGCTTCCTCTAATGTAGCAAAAACATTTTGCGAGCCTGCTTCGTTGTAACCAAAGTAATATGGCCAACCTGTATCAATACTAAAATCTGGTGTAACTTTGATGATGCAGATGTCATGCTCTGTGTTTAATATCTCCTTGTAGGTTGCTGAAATAATAAAGCCCCCATTGTCTGGCACTTCATCAATAGAAGCAGATACATAAGGTCGTTGTCCACTAGCAGTACTATTTACATCCAGATAAGTAATAAAATTACCATTCACAGACTGAGGCACCCCTCCTTCGTCTATTTGTACTAATGATAATTTTCCAGCATCTGTACTTGATTGATCTACATAACCCAAAATGGTTACAATACCAGTAGAAGCGTTATAAACAGATTGTCCTCCTCTAAAGTCTGTTCCTTCTAGCCCAAAGTAATCGGGATTGGTTGGCTGTCCTGTGGTTTTGTTCATAAACACCACTAACAAATCAGAGTAGGGCAGAAAACTAGAAGAGGTCGCATCATAATTACGCTCTATGGTTCCACACACCAAATACCCTTGTGGCAAAATTTGTACAGATACACCATAATCTTCTCCAATTCGACCATATTTCTGGTTACCAGGTTGCCATAAGATATTAAAAGTTTCATCCAATGCTACCGTATAGATATCAGAACGATCGCTTACCTCATTGCTGTTGCCAGGGATAACGGCTTTATTAGGAACATTGGTTGTCATTCCTGTAAGAACATATTTGATAATACCACTAGACGTATCAATTTTCATATCTGACACCATTTCTGTCAAGGTATCGGCAGTTGATTGGTTTAGTTCTACCCCATCTGGACTAGTGGGTGCACCTGTTGTGGCATCTATTTGATACAATACAATCTTAGTTTCCCCTCTGGTGCTAATCATAGTATTAGCATCGGCATACCTAATATAAGTACGATTACAAGCCAAGGTATACATACTTCCATCTGGTAAAGGTACCAAACGCACACCAGCCTCATCAAACCGCACATAATCTCCCTTAAATAAGTTAGGATTCGGATAAGTAGAGAAATTATCAGTAGCAGCACGTCCAAAAGAAGAACTCCACAGTTCATTGCCTAGTGAATCCGTTTTAACAACAAAAACATCTCTTTCATCCCCTGCTGTATAGGAGTTGGTAGCCCCTAACAAGATATACCCTCCATCAGATGTTCTCAACAAGTCTGCAGCAGTCTGGGTAGCTACATGTCCGTAATACTTAATAAAAGCAACACTTTGATTAGCGGGAGAAATCACATCTTGTTGACAACTGCTCAACCAAGCTAGTACCACTACTAGCGTGCTTATCTTCCAGCTATTGCTAATTATATTTTTCATTATTTTTACTTTAACCATTATCTAACACTTCGTATTTTTGCGTTTCCTAAAAACATATTGCATTGTATACAGTTGTTTTTTTACGAAGTAATAATTATTCAAACTAGTTTTAAAACGCTCAAAAGCTTATAAAGCAGTCTATTCGTATTCAATTTCTACTCGAACACGTTTATTCTTAAGATCCTCCAATTCACGCTTTTTATCTTTAATATAGCGATCCCCCCTAGTTCTACCCTTCTGAATATCCTCAATCAATGAAGGACGCTCCAATTGCATATCTTTAATCGTACTATTCAGTTCACGTCTCAAATCTTCATCTGTTTCTCGCTTGATGGCATTTCTTTCACGCTCTAACCACTTATTATAGCGTTTACCAATTATCAATGGATCATACTGACGCTTTTTTCTAGGCATATAAAACGCCTTGATAAAACCAATGGTCAAAGCAAAATTATCCATTCTAAAATCATTATCCACATGTCCATAATTGTACAATAGTTCAGGATTGGTATAACGATTATCCGTATTTACTGCATTGAGGAACATACGAGAATATCTAAAATCAGCGTAGAGAAAGTTACGTCCTACTCTAAATTTCATACCTGCCCCAGCTACAAATGAAACATTAACCATTGTTCTCATAGTGGGCAGGGTATCATTGGCCACTGAAGTCTTATTATTAGTAATATTGATCTGTTTGGTAGGTACGCTTTGATCTCTCAATCCAATCGGTTCAGCTGTAGTAGTACGGCTAACATCTTGCAAGTCGGCACTAATCAAAAAATTTGCTGCAACCCCTGCATAAATATAAGGCATTAGTCCTTCAAACTTGGTAATATTGTAACGCAACATCAATGGAATATCAATCCAATATTGGTTTTCTTTAAAGGTCAATGTAGAATAAGGAACAGGATTTCCTTGGTAGGTTCCCAAATCATTATTGTGTGCTTGGTCGCCTGTTTGTGTTGTTGGATTCGTGCTACCTACAGACATGTACAAAGTATCACCAAAGGCATAAGTGCGGTAACCAAATGTAGCATCTAAGGTCAAATCAAAATTGTACAGTAGTGGCAGTTCAAATCCAATACTAGCATTCACACCAAACACATTCTGACGCAAGTACCCTTCTCGGTCTGATCTTCCTGACGTGTTATCTACCCCATAATTTTGCATTTGCTCAACCAAGGTAAAATTTAGTCCCCCACCAAAGTACATGGAAAAAATAGGGTTTCGATTGAACGTTTGGGAAAGGTAAATTAAATCATAAGACTCTTGTGATTCTCCTGTCAAATCAGGTTTGTACAAAGGATCAATACGAAGCATCTCTCTAAAGGACTTGTCAGCCGCTCCAATCTTGTTGCGATACAAATAACTTTCTGTAATCAATTCAAATGCTTCTAAGCGTTTTTCACTGGACATTGATTTTGGATCAGAAGCACAAGTTTCGATGGATTCCACACGCTCCAGGTTCCCTTCCTCATACCAACGTTTAGCTTCATCTAAATTACAGTTATCACTTGAAGTACCTTTTTTTCTTTGAGCAGAAAGTGTACAAACTTGAGTCAAGGTTACCAAACAACATAACAATAGGTAACGAATGACAACATCATAAGATTTCATCATAGTTTGATTTCTAGATATCCGTGATTTAGCAATGGTGGTAGTTAAGGGTAAATCTTCACGGACAGGGGTGATATAAAATAAGCTCCTCTCAAATATAACATTAGTTAAGCAGTCCTACAAAGAGTCGAACTATATAATTTGCCAATTACATAAAAACTAACTTGTATTACTTTTGTCTAATCAAGTTTATATTGGCACTAAACGGTACGTTGATTTTTCTAAAATTGTATTCGTAACACTGCGCGATAAAAGGGGGGGGGCTATAGTAGTTCAAATCTTTAGCATTACCACATTTTCCCTACTTCAAAAGTAATCCATCGTATTGACTTTACAGGTATGGAATACCCTAGTTTCTAATACTTAAGAGTATTTAAATAGGTCAGAAAACAAATAAGCCCAAGAAACAGTTGTTTCTTGGGCTTACCTTGTTGAAGGTAGTAATCGTTAAAATCCTTCTCCTTCCTCTAATTTGCGTGCATCACGCATCTGTGGTACATTTTCACCACAAGCAGAAGTAGGAGTACGACGAGCACCATCGGCTGTTTCAATGTAAAGTGTTTCACCAGATGGATCATCGGTTCCAACATAACGTTTCCAGCTTTTATCACTCATGTTCTGGCGGACAATATCACAAATTTGATCCGCATACAACGTCATATCTACTTCCCAAATTTTTAAATGTCCATTGGCAGTACCTGTGATCGCTCGCGTTCCATCATTACTAAATGCAACAGAAGTAACCCAGTTGGAGTGGTCTGATAACTTGATAGGAATGTATTTAGCTCCTAAATAAGGAAATTCTTTTTCATTACCATAACCTCTGTAGTCTTCATTTCTGATGGTCCACAAAGTAGCAGATTTGTCCAAGCTACCTGCAATCATCATAGTACCATCCTTACTAAATTCTATATCAGAAATTTTAGAACTATGCTGTAAGAATTTTTCTGGCAAGTAAGTAGGGTCTGCTTGTACCTTGTTCAAATCCCAAACCATTAAAGTACCATCTTGGTATCCAACAGCTACAAAACGACCTTGTGGATTAAATTCTACAGCTGTAGCGTGCTTATCACTCTGTGGGTCGTTCAATAAAAATTCGCGACGCTGATTTTGAATATTCCAAATCCAAACTTCAGAAGATTTACCTACACCTGCAATATATTTTCCTTCACTTGAGATATCCAAAGATGTCAAACGATAAGGTGTTTTTCCAATTACTGGAGAAGCAGAACCACTCATATTGGTATAATTAATTGCGGTTCCCCCTGAACCATCATCACCTACCGTAATAACTCCATCGCCTGTCGGCGTAAAACGCAAGTCCCAGATACGTTCACCTTTGTGTGCATCCAATTCATTAACAATCTGACCAGTTTTGGCATCGGTAATAATTACTTTATCTGCATCTCCACCACGAGCCAATAGAGATCCATCTGGGCTAATATCTAGTGTCCTAGAAACACCTTTCTTAGCAGATAAAATTTCTGGTTTATTGGCCTGATCATTTCTAGCACTTTTGCTTCCGTAAATGTCAAACTTCCATTTTAACAATAAACCATCAGATCCCGTTGTATATATTTTATCATCTGTACTAGATACCTGAATACTACGGATTCTACCCACACGACTCTTACCATCTGGAGCCTGATTTAATGTATTAAAGTTAGGGTTGTTTCTATTGATGTCCTCAAGCCTGTTGAGTGCACGGTAAATGGACTCATAAATAAATGCATCATAAGGATCTCCTGCGTTGGCAGAGTTCATGTCGTATGCTTCTTTGGCCAATACCCCTTGAATATCTTCATTCTCTTCTTTGGCAGATTTTACCGCAATGGTTTGCGCCATCGAAAGCCCCTTGATTTGTACGGCAATTTGCTTTTGGCGAATCGCTTCTTCTTTTGCTTTATTGGCAACAGCAGTTTGTGCGATCGCTAATTGCTCGTTGCGTAAAGCTTGTTCTTTGGCAATTAATGCTTCTTGTTCCTTGCGTTTAGCTGTACGTTCGGCATCCTTGGCTTGACGCGCTCTAGCTTCAGCAACACGAGAAGCAGCAATAGCACTCAAGTTAGCATTTTCAGCTTTGGATTTTTCTTCCATTGCTTTTCGAGCACTCATTTCTGCATAAAATCCTTGTTTTCTTGCTTCTTCTTTGCTTAGTGCAGCTAAATAAGTTTGACGGTCTGATTCTCTAGCACTTTCTATTGCTTCTCGGCGGCTGATATTAGCGTTCGCAGCTTCTATCAATGCCCAAATAGCCATACCAATACAAAACAGTACTACAAATATTCCGATATAAGCCCAACGTTTGCGACGATCATCTTGTTTGGTGCCCGCTTCTTTGATACGTGCAATAGCCGCTAAATGCTCTTCGTGACTTTTTTCTAAAAACTCTATTGATTTGTCATAATCTACCACCACATCCATGTAGCGTTTCGACCAGCCTTTGTTGGGAGGTAAACGCCAAGGATTATCTTCATCAAACTCTTCTGGATTGTACCATTTGAGTCCCATAGTCAATTCTGGATCTACCCAAAGTCCCCCTTTACCTTCATAGTACAATGCAGCAGCGGCAGCTAAACGGTGATACATATCGGCAGCTTCTACCTCTTCATTGGCCCAAGTTTTTAAACGTGACCAACGCTTAATTAGACTATCATGTGCAATCGTAATGATGGTATCTTCGTCAATTTCTGCAATTGGAGGTGCTTTGAGAAACATACGACCAGCCTGACTAAAATTATAAATAACCAAACGCACCTCACGAAGAGAGCGTTCTGTTACTTCCATCATTTCTCGCACGGTGACAGAACGGCTAGATGCAGCCCCACTAGGAGCTTTTGTAACCATAGCTCTAAAAATACGTTCGCAAATGATCCGTTTTTCTTCTGTATCTAATTCTGCATAAGCTTCCTCAGCATGACGCCCCAAAGCTCCTTTGACCGTACCAATAGCCTTATAATGCGCTAGGGTAATGGGTTTGTCTGTATCTTCTTCCTTTGCCAGCCAATAATTCCACATGCGTAACATAGCATGTTGGAGTGTAGCTAGTTCATCTGTATTTTTACCTAAATCTGTAAGAATAGTGGTCACAACAATCTCTTCCATTTCGGGGCGGACAGTGGTTACTCGAACGGATCTATCATGACGCAGTGGATTAAGTATAATTCGCTTAATATCTTCTGGCTTAACTCTAGGAATTAAAAACTGTCCATCGTTAATTGCCTCTGCTAGTCCTCTAAACTCCGCACAATCTCCAATACTACTGGAACGCATGACTAGGACTATATAAATTGGTGCTTCCTTCTGACGACTCGCATTGAGCAATAAATTAACAAAGGTAGCGGCATCTTCTTCGTTGCGTTTGTTCTTTTTACTAAAATCAAAAATCTCCTCAAATTGATCGACAACAATCATTAAGTTTTCCCCACGATTGATTTCTGATTTTTTGAAAGCCTCCACAATACCAAGACTTCCATTACGCAACATGCCTTCAATTTTGGCAGGATAGCTAGGATCCATCATAGAATCACCATGCAATACATTGCGCTGTGCCAATTGACGGCTTAGGTTTTCTAGCGGGTTGTTCCCAGGAGAACAAGTAGCAATGCGCCAAGAGGAGCCTGCCTGCCCGTTAAAGCCTTCTTGTAGACGAGGAATAAGCATAGCATTCATAAAGGAAGATTTGCCATTGCCATTGCTACCTACTACAGCCAAGAATCTATTAGAGCGCAACTTGCGTAACAATTCGTCTAATTGACGCTCACGCCCGAAATAAAATGCACGTTCCGATTGCTCAAAAGAGCGAAGGCCAGGGTAAGGGGCCTGAATGTTGAGAGTATCTACTCCTTGCATAGTGATCTTGTGTTAATAAATTGTGTGGGGTTATAAAATAGCCTTCATTGGTGATTATGTCTGTTTGATAATTTCATCACAGTAGATTTGTAATATAGTGGAATTAATTTACAAATAAAAATCTGTTTTTCTAGAAAACTTAGTATACCAATAAAAGGTCAATAAATATAACAATTATTTCACAGCTTCTAAACTTTATCAAAAAATAATTAGCCCCTACAATGCACATCTATTTAATGTGTTTCTAGCTAATAAACAATACATATACCCCAAGATCTATGCCTTTTGAAGAAAAAAAATTGATAAGAAGCAGATTTTATTTTCATATAATATTCAAAAACAGCACTTTATATTCTACATTCCATTAATTATAAAATTTAGATGTCAACTCGTGTGATTTTTGCCCCCAAGGCATTTAAACGCTCATCAATGCGTTCGTAACCTCTATCAATTTGGTTAATTTGCAAAATCTTGCTAGTGCCTTTGGCAGAAAGTGCAGCAATTAATAGCGAGACACCAGCCCTGATATCAGGCGAGGTCATTGTGATGCCACGCAAGGGATATTTCCTAGCCAATCCAATAATATTGGCTCTATGTGGATCACATAAAATAACCTGTGCTCCCATATCTATGAGTTTATCCACAAAGAATAGACGGCTCTCAAACATTTTTTGATGAATCAAAACACTGCCTCTTGCTTGGGTTGCA
Organism: Aureispira sp.; assembly: GCA_045105775.1. Lineage (GTDB taxonomy): Bacteria > Bacteroidota > Bacteroidia > Chitinophagales > Saprospiraceae > Aureispira. The sequence continues at coordinate 14,594 of JBGCDW010000100.1, read as the reverse complement.
ATGACTAGTAAGATACTCATTAGGTCGGGTGGAAAACCAGGCCAAGGCGCATCATAAATAGTCATAATAGAACCATCTATAAATGTTTGTATTTCATATAAATCTTGAGCAGGAATATAAATATCATCGTCTATAACTTCAAATTGTATGCCCATACGGCGGTACATAGGTAGGATATTGCCTAAGGTATCTACACGTACATTTTTAATGGTTAACTCAGATTGAGTCATTGCAGCCAAACCCAAAAAACTCCCAATCTCAATCATATCTGGCAGAAGGCGATGCGCTGTTCCAAACAATTGACCAACGCCCTCGATTACTAGTTTATTAGATCCTACACCTGTGATGCGTGCCCCCATTCCATTCAACATTTTGCACAATTGTTGTAAGTAAGGTTCACAAGCAGCATTATAAATGGTTGTAATGCCTTTGGCTAGACTAGCTGCCATAAGGGTGTTAGCAGTCCCTGTTACAGATATTTCATCCATCAAAATATAAGCACCTGTAAGTTCATTGGTTTCAATACTATAACGATTATTATCAGGATCATAATGAAATGCTGCACCCAGTTTTTGAAGCCCCAAAAAATGGGTATCCAAACGACGGCGGCCAATTTTATCGCCTCCTGGTTGTGGCAAAATAGCTTTGCCATACCGCGCCAAAAGTGGCCCTAAAAGCATAACGGAACCTCTAATTTTGCTAGCTTTGGTCGTAAATTCAGGACTATTGAGAGAATCCAAGTCAATATCTCTTGCTTCAAAGGTGTAGCTGTGTTCATCTAAAGCAGTGACTTGTACTCCTAATCCTTTGAGTAAGTCAATGAGCAATACGACATCTTTGATATTGGGCAAATTGGTTAGGGTAACTCTTTCAGGCGTGAGTAGTGTGGCACAAATTACCTGTAGGGCTTCATTTTTGGCTCCTTGTGGTGTAATTTCTCCTTGAAGGCGATGACCTCCTTCTACAATAAAAGCTTGGTTTTTTGTGGACATAATGGCAGTTGCTTTCAGTCAGTTGTTGTAAATTGCCTTCCTCTTATTAGTCAAGTCAGGCTTATAGAATTTGATACAGTCTTGAGTCTTTGACTGTATTTTTATTAATTGGATTCTTAATTTTTATCAAAACGATAAATAGTATCGGTAAGTTAAGAATCATTTGGAACAACTAATAAGAAAGTTCCAACGACTTATTATCTGGTTCGTTTAGCGATCTACAAACCCGTTTATTATGATAAAAAAGGTTCTAAAACTACTGCTATTCTTAAGCCTTGTTTTTATGGTAGTTAGCAATATTATTTTGTACAATCACGCTTATAATTTTACGCATTTTGTCGATAAGGATTTACCTAAAATCACCACTCAAAGTGTAAAAGACAAATCGTTGGAAGATCGTTTAAAATTAGCTTTTTTAGGGGTTGAAATTCCCAAATCCAATAATACGATCGAACCACAAACACCTTTCAAAACCATTACTATAGGGGATTTTCCAACCTTACATGCTTGGGAATTGAACAGCAGTCGCAGCCCCAAAGGTATTGTTTTACTCTTTCATGGCTACACTTCCAAAAAATCAAACATGCTCAACAATGCTTATGTACTTCAAAAGCTAGGTTACCATTGCTTGTTGGTTGATTTTAGAGCGCATGGCGATTCCCAAGGTTTGGAAACGACAATTGGGTACAAAGAGGCAGAGGATGTCAAGCGTTGTTACGATTATATCCAAAATAAATACCCTAAGCTTCCGCTTGTACTACTAGGAACCTCTATGGGTTCGGTTAGTATTCTCAAAGCTATACACGACTATGATTTGAAACCAGAAAAACTTATTCTAGAATGTCCATTTAAGGATATGAAGACGGCAGTTATGCAACGTTTCAAGCGCTTTAAAATTCCTACTGTAGTGCTACCTGATGTTTTGCTTTTTTGGGGCGATTGGCAGACAGGTATCAAAAGTCGAACACACAATTGTGTCAACTATGCGCAGAAGGTGACTATTCCTACTTTGATGCTCTATGGTGCCAACGATTACCGAGTTGATCGGTCAGAAATAGATGCTGTATTAAATGCCTTGCCTGCTCCTAAAAAATTAGTCGTTTTTGAGAAAGGAGGGCACGACCACATTATAGACGATGTAAAAAAGGAGTGGACTGCTGCTGTTTGGGAGTTTCTAGAATCCTAACGTTTATAATATTTGAGCATAAAGGCAGGGTCAATCTTCATAATATCCCAATTGTCTGGATTTCCTACATCATACATTGCATCTCGTTCTGTACCAATATATATAGGAACATCTACCTGCTCTCCTTCTCCTGCTTGTACAAACAAAGCATCCGCAATACGTGCAGAATCTTTTCGATATTCTGCCAATAGATAATCGCGACGACGATCCAATTCATCGTACAAGTCATTGTAGATTTTGATTCCGATTAAATTTCCTTCTCGATAGTAATAGGTTTCTGTTACTTTGTAAGGAGGAATACTGTCGTAATAATCTATAGCTCCAGAAAGCAAACCTTCTTCATACATCACTACATCCGTCTTTTTGGTGCCGTTTTCGTGATACTGTACTTCAAAAAGAACGTTGCCATTTTTAAGTGCAGAGTAGTAAATCTTGTGTCTTGGCTTCCCATTGGGCCAATAATGAACAGTAGAATCCGTGCGAATTCCATTATCAAAATGTGCAATTAAAAGTGTATCGCCTTTTTCGTCATAACGATACTGAGTTCCATGAATACGGCCCCTCTTATAAGGTGTATCTTTCATTTTATAAATAATACGCCTAGTCTGTTTATCCGTCCAATAGTCTGTTGTGTGTTGCGTACTATCACTATCCCTAACACTCACTTCACAAATCTGTGGCGTTAAAGAATTGATTCGAACAGTTGTATCAGGATACACAATAGGTTCAGAATCATCAAAGGGGTTATAATTGCAAGATGGAAGCAACCAAACTAATATAGCTAAAAACAGGAAGAAGTATCTCATGAATCTTTTCTATTTATAATACACCATGTTATCCATTGATAGTAATAAGAGATTAGTGTTATAGATTTATGGAAGTGTTATAATGTCGTTGCTTAAAGATACCAATTTCCAAGGATTTTACCGTCCTTCTTGCTTGAACTTTTTTGTAATAAGTAATCTATACACTATTGTTTGTCAAAAACGTAAAAACGCCCTCTTTAAAGAAAAGAGAGCGTCTTTCAACTAATTCTTATTTACTGCTACCTAGCTCTCACCTAAATCGGTAGCTAAATAACTTACTTTTCTAAAGTCAATTTTACGCAATTCGGTTTTTACATCAGTAACGATACCCATTTTTACACCTTTATCAATACGCAAAGCAGCCGTCATTTTATCCCGCAATTTGGCAGGTACTACTTTTTCCTTTTCATTGGCAATAAACAATGGGATAGCAGAAGGTTCTGCAAATTGGTCATTCAACTGAATACGTGGAGCTGTTCCCATGACCGCAGCATACTTCGCTACAGGGCTTCCAATGTAAATATGAGTCACCAAAGATTTTTTCTCTAACTTCTGTAATTCAGTGGCGTTAGGTACTTGAATTTGCAACATTACTTCACTATCTCTCATTTTGGTTACTACCATAAAGAAAAACAGTAACATAAAAACAATATCTGGCAATGATGCAGTGGTAATTCCTGGTGCATCCTTTTTACCTTTCTTTTTGAATTTAGACATAATTTTTAATCCATAAGGTTTTCAAAGTGACCTTGTATAGAGGTTTAACACTCCAACTGGTCATTATTATTACTCCAAATTATTGTCCTATTGAACGATCCCACTGTGTTTCAGCAAATACTAGAGGCCATTCTTTTTGAATACCTCGTTGTACATTAGATGCCAAATCTTTGTAAGAGCGACCATAGCGGGCTATTGCTATTGCTTGCCAACGTTTTTTGTACACGGCTTTGATAGCATTGTAGACCGTCAAATACTTGTTGTAATCGACTTGTTGGTCATGCTCTAAATGCACAACCATATTTGATGCTGATGTTTTTTCTAAAAATTGATCTATATACCTAGACAATTCTTCTAACCTTGCCACCTTTTCTTCTATTAACAACGCCCCTGTTGCATTTAATTGAATGTTGAATACATTCTTGCTGGATACAGGTTGGTAATCCTCAGACCAAGGTGGCAGTGTTGTTGGCAATCCTGCTTCTGTTTGTATGGTAGTTGTTACCAAGAAAAAAATAAGCAGCAGAAAAGCGACATCAGCCATAGATCCCGTATTAACGGGTGGTATTTTTGTTCGTTTCATAAGAACTTCTTTTATGGAGTGACAAAATGCACACACATTGCTAGATAGAAGTTCTATACGATATTAGTAATTACTAAGCGTCTAAACTTGTAGGTTCTGCCTCAGAAATCACTAAAGGTATATCATTTTTAATGGCTTTTTGTTCTTCTCTACCCAAATCTCCAAAGTCACGACCATAGCGACTTTGCGCGGCCTCTTGCCACAATTCATAGTAAGCGGCCTTGAGTTGATTATAAACTCCAATATAAGCTTCGTAAGAAGTACCATTATCATTCAACAAACTCACAACAGATAACTTGGGAGAATCCGAAGCATTGGGATCTTTCCCAAAGTTCATGATAAAAGTTTTGAGACGCTCTTTGATTTGTCCAACCTCTGAAAGTGGTAGTGGGCGACCTCGTACCAATAATTGATTATTGGCATTGATTTGTACAGCAAAAACATTTCGCTTGTTTTTTTGCACAGGTGGCGGTGGCTCCTCTACATAAGGAGGAAGCAAAACATTGAGTCCTGAATCTGTTTGAATAGTGGTTGTTACCAAGAAGAAAATCAATAATAAGAAAGCAATATCTGCCATCGAACCTGCATTGATTTCTGGAATTTCTCTTTTAGCCATAATGGTTGATGCTTAAAACTTATTGTTTAATCAAATCGCGCAACATGCCAACACCCATAGCTATAACAGCCAATATCAACATGATGTAACCATACTTTATCAAACCATCCGCTAATTGGAGGCTTGATGATTGTGTTTCACCTTCTTTGAAGATAACAGGTACAGTGATGGTATTACCATCTACTACTTTTTCCTCTACAGGCAATAAAGTATTATCACTGTTAATTAATTCTTCTGTTAGGTAAGCATCACCCATAGAATAAGTAATACCAAGCAATGCTAGAAGTATAGCAAAGGCAACAATTCCCTTTAATGATTCTTTGGGGTTGCGTACAACATAGGCAACGGTAAAAACCAAAACTAAGGAACAGGCCAACCCAATTAAGACGTATGTTGCATAGATTCCAAAATTGAAGCTGCTCATTTCATAGAGTTCTTCCTTACTTGGATCAATGTCTGGGTAGCTTGCTGCAATAATAACAAACGTTAAAACAGCTAAAATGGCTCCAATTCCAAAGCCAATTGCTACGCCATATTTTTTGAGAAACTGATAGGCTCCAGTCATAACAATTCTAGATTTTATAAGTTAATCAAAAAATTATCCTTCTGCGCTAGTAGAACCAGCTTTAGTGTCGATCAAGATGTCCATCAAATCCAAAGAAGCGGCTTCCATAGAGTTAATTAGACTATCTACTTTTGCAGTAATATAGTTGTAAAAAATTTGTAGGATGATTGCAGTAATCAAACCAAATACAGTCGTCAAAAGAGCTACCTTAATACCTCCTGCTACCATAGATGGTTGAATATCACCTGCTGCCTCAATAGAAGAGAACGCATCGATCATACCCAATACTGTACCCATAAACCCTAACATAGGAGCTAAGGCAATAAATAGAGCCAACCAAACTAATCCTTTTTCTAACAAGCCTGCTTGAATGCTTCCGTTAGCAACGATAGCTTTTTCTACTTCGGCCAATGAACCGTCAGCACGCTTCAAACCTTCGCCCAAAACCTCTGCAGTTGGGCCAGGAGTAGCTTTACAAATGTTTTGTGCGCCAGCATAATCACCTCTTGCAATAGCTCCTTCTAAGTCAGCAACCAATTTATTGGTGTTGACTGTAGCTAAACTCAAAGTAATAATACGCTCAATAGCAATAGCTAGTCCCAAAATCAAACAAACCAATACAATTGACATGAATAACCAACCACCATCAATGAAGTTCTTTTTAACAACTTGGTGGAAAGACTGCTCTACCTTAGGCTCAGTAACAGCTGGTACTTCTTCTACTGGTTCCTCTTCAGGAGTTTCAATAGGTTGCTCCATAGCAGCAGTATCTTCGCTAGTAGGAGAAGGATCATCTTGAGCCAAAAGTGTATTATAAGTAAATACACTCATCAAAAGTGCGAGAAATAAAACGAAAACCTTTTTCATAACGTAAAGATGGTTTGCGAAAGTTTTTAAACAAAAATAAGATTAGTTAAAATAGGTGCAATATAACATTAAACAACCTTGGTGAAGGATTGATAAAGATATTGCAAAAACTACTTTTGTAAAGAAGATTGGACTAAATTGGTTAAATCATAGTAAAAACAACTTCATTGGTAGTAGCCAAAATATGGCGGAGAGAGCGGGATTCGAACCCGCGGTACCCGCAAAGGCACACACGCTTTCCAGGCGTGCCCGATCAACCACTCTGGCACCTCTCCCTGAATCTTGCGCCTGTCAACATAATGGTTAATCGTTAACAGGATGCACAAAAATTGTAAATAAATAGGACAATACAAAATTTTCATCGGCTAATGTCCTATTATTTTTAAACCTACTATAAATTACTCCTTGAGAGCTTCCGAAAGCTTTTTGAGGCATAATTTAGCCCGTAATGATATGGAGGGTCTAGATAAAAAAATGAATTTTAAATTATAATAACTATATTTTATAATTTTCTAAAAAAAGTCCTCGTTGTATAATCATCTTGAGAAAATGAAGTTGGCCCCGCTCTCTATCTGTTGGGGCAAATATTGAGCGGTTGTTGTAATAGATGCAGCACTGAATAGTTTTGGTGGGTTGTTGAAAAAAATTGTTCGTTGTTCTCAAATAAAAACAACTGACAATTGAATGTAAAGCTTCTAAACGAATTACATTATCTCAATTAGGCTTATTGATTAAGTTGATTCTTACATTTCTAAAGTATACCCTTTTGGATAATTGAGCACTTAATATTTTTTGATACTTCTTAGGAATATAGTATAATTTGCAAGCATTGGCCTTTTATTGTGTTTTTAGAAAGGAAGTTTTGTACATTGTTTTCTTTAATTATCTCCCTATTTAAGCGAGTCACTTAACACACTATTCTCACTTCATTCAATATCACAAAACGTAAAAATGAAATTAATTGATTCTTTAGGCTTTTTTATTTTTGGAGCTTTAGTTGGTGCTTTTTTGTATGCCAATTATTTTGGTGGGCTACGTACCCCCAAAGACCCTATGCCTGACATCAATCAACAGATTCTGATGGAACGCGTCAAAAAAGTTGCAAAATTAATTACAGTAGAAGGTGAGTTCTCTAATATTCATCAATACAATGATTCTTATTGGTCGGATGTGTCTTTTCTGAGAAAAAAAGCCCTCATCAAAGTCAAGGCACGTGTTTCTATGGGCTATGATCTCAAAAAGGCGAGTTTTGACATTGACACGGAGAATAAAATACTAAAAGTAAGAGACTTACCCTCTCCAGAAGTTTTATCTATCGATCATGATTTGCAATATTATGATATTCAAGAGGGCATGTTTAACAGTTTTAGTGAAGCAGAATTGACCAGTATTGGAGCCGTAGCAAAACGCAAGTTACAGCAAGAGGCAATGAATGGCCCACTAATGGAACAGGCTAAAGAAGAGGGCTTGGAAAGTCTGGAAATAATCAAATTGTTGGTAGAACAAGCTGGTTGGAGGTTTGAGGTCGAAAACAATGTTATTGAACCTTCTCCGCTCCCCAAAGTAGACCCTTTTTATACGCCCATTGAGTCCGTTTATGTCAAAGGTAACAGTTACCCAAATCTTGATTCTATCAAGAATTAATTTTATAAGGCGTTTTTTCTGCTTACTTTTGCAAAGGAAAGTGATTAAGCATATGATTTATCAGCTTAACACAACTAATTGAGCAGCTTTGATTACTTGTAAAACTAAAAAGTTGCATTAATAACTTTATGTAGAATTGAATTACCAACAATACAATTATGAAAGATCAAGATCAAGAATTAAAACAATTCCAAGATGAGCAAGGTAGAACTGCTAGTCCTATCCTACCTGAAGACATCAAAAATTACCTTATTGATATTGATGGAACCATTACAGAAGATGTTCCCAATGAGGAACCAGAGCGTATGGTAACTTGTGAGCCGTTCCCTGATGCCTTAGCAACACTTAACAAATGGTACAATGAAGGTCATAGAATTTGCTTCTTCACTTCCCGTACAGAAGCACATCGCGAAGTAACCGAAGCTTGGTTGAATAAACATGGATTTTTGTATCACAGTTTATTAATGGGCAAGCCTCGTGGTGGCAATTATCACTGGATTGATAACCACATGGTGCGTGCTACTCGTTACAAAGGCAAATTCACTGATTTGGTCCTAAAAGAAAAAACGATTGAGGTGTTTGAACAATAAAATTGTTTTAATATATCCAATGTCGCGAATGAACTAAACACTCGCGAAGCGATCTCATCTATTAGATTGCTTCGCGAGCGAGTTCATTATACTTGCGCGAGCTAGAGCGTTTTGCTTATAAGCTTGCCTATGGCTCGGTTCAACACACCCCCATGTTTAAGTAACTTCATTGGTACAACAGTAAACTTCAAAAAAGTACTTTTTTTACCAAAAAATTTGCTTACCAGAGATTTGTTTCTATCTTTGTAGCCGCTTTAGAAAACAGACATCAACATAAAATAGAATAGAATAATGAAACGTACATTTCAACCATCCAACCGCAAGCGCAAGAATAAACATGGTTTCCGTGAGCGCATGAGCACTAAAAATGGTCGTAGAACTTTGGCAAGACGCCGCAAGAAGGGCCGTAAACAATTGACTGTTTCTGATGAGAAACGTGGTCTAAAGTAAGTTTAGTCTACTAGAGCTACTCTTACGAGTAGCGTTCACTATAAGTTTTAAAGTTCGTCTAATTGATTACAATTAGACGAACTTTTTGTGTTTGTTCATAAAACACGCTTTTTGCTAATGAAAATAGTTGACTACATCACCAATCCAATTGAGGGCTTTGCCAGTGTACCAGCCATTGCTTGTTGATTCGTTTTAGGGTGAGTGGTGCTTCTAGTATTGCTCCATTGGCCGCACAACAGGCTTTACAGACGGCGGTATTTTCTTGTACCTCGCAAGTAATTTTTTTGATTTTTTGAATAGGCGCACTTGAGCTAAGGGCTTCGCGTTCTTCTTCGGGCAGAAGATTATACATGTTGTGCAATAGATTAACAGTTCCTTGCATTTCGGGGGTTCCTAAACGCAGGAGTCGTTCAAAATCATTTTGTTCTAGTGCTTGATAATAGGCCCTTACCACACTCTGGGGGCGTTTATAATTGATAGTTTTGGAAGGCCTACATTGGCACAAGCCAATCAGAAGCCCTCCTAAAAGAATAAGGCGCATGGGCACTTTTTTAGGAACGCAAGAACTTAATTTAAAACCAAAATAATTAGCCTAAACTACACGACGAGCTTTGATATAATTGCGTGTCCAGTAGTTCATATTCAATGTAGTTTCCATAATGCCTCGGCTACTAGAAGCATGTATAAAACGCACATCATTGGGATTACTGCTATTGGTAACAATACCTACATGATTAATTCGCCCTGGCGTTCCTGTTGCAAAAAACAACAAATCCCCAGGCTGCAATTCGGCTTTTCTAATGGGCGTACCTACGGTTGCCTGATCTCTAGAAACACGTGGCAATGTTACACCAATAGCATTAAAACTTGTTTGAGTAAAGCCCGAACAATCCATTCCACTATGAGAAACACCTCCTGTTCTATAAGGCACTCCATAATAAGAACGGGCAGTTTGAAGCAAAGCATCAATTTTGATTTCGCGAGCACGTATAGTGCTTGTACCGCCACCAATTACATCAATCGTATCGCCAATAACAGGATTGGGATTGGGTTGTGGTCGATTACTCGAACCACGCTTGGATAGTTGATCGATAAACACTGCAAATTCCTTTTCGTAGCGGCGTAAATCTACTACTGCACTGATTTTTTTGCCCTGATTGTCATAAATATATTGAATACCTCTCAAACGCATGGTCTATGTTATTTTTGATAAGTGTTGATAATTAAACTCCAGCAAGGTGACATTGCTGGCAAAGAGTTTAGTCTAATCAAAGGTAAATTATTGCATCAATGGACATTATTATGCATAATTTTACTTCGTAATTCTTATCCAAAGTACATTTTTTTTAGGAAAAAAAGAATTTACTCTTGCTTGGCCTTGGTTCAATATTTAAATTAAGCAACGGTATAAAAGCTAGACTCTCTTATTTTTTATTATTTTAACCTTTATAACAACACATTCAAGACAAATCAATCTTATGATACTTGAATAGTTGCTCAATAATTGGAGTGCATTGCTACTTATCAAAGGTAATGTATCTACCATATTTGTCCCAATCTTAGTAGACACTATTTATTCTATGTTATATTCCATGACAGGTTATGGTCGAGCCGAACAAAACACTGACCAACAACGTATAACGGTTGAAATTAGAAGCATTAATAGCAAAAGCCTTGACTTACGCATTCGTTTGGCCTCTGCTTATCAGAGCAAAGAAATTGAATTGCGTAAACGCATTGGCAATACCTTGCTGCGCGGCAAAATTGATGCAACCATCACCATAGAGGACAACCAAAAGAATGATCATGCCATCAATAGAGAGGCATTTAATAATTATTATAAAGGGTTGTTAGAAATCGCCACGTTTCACGATTTAGAAAAAAGCGATCTTCTAAGCACTGTTATGCGCTTGCCAGGTGTGGTTGTTCCCAATATAGATACCATAGAGGAAAACACTTGGGGGCAACTCTTGGAATTAGTAGACAAAGCCGTTGGAGCCTTGCAAAGTTTTAGACAACAAGAAGGGGCTGCAACCTATCAAGATATTATTGCTCATATTCAGCATATCGAGGAATCCTTAGGGCAAGTAGACCCCAAAGAGCAAGAGCGTATTGATAAAATAAAAACACGTCTACTCAGCAGCCTAGAAGATTTGCAACTCAAGGGCAAGGTAGATGAAAACCGCTTAGAGCAAGAAATGATCTATTACTTGGATAAGTTTGATCTAAATGAAGAAAAAATGCGTTTGGAACAACACTGTCATTATTTTAGAGAGGAATTGCACAAAGATACTCCGACCAAAGGCAAAAAATTAGGTTTTATTCTTCAGGAAATGGGTCGAGAAATCAACACACTTGGCTCCAAGGCCAATTCTGCAAGCATACAACGATTGGTTATTCAAATGAAGAACCACGCCGATAAAATCAAGGAACAATTGGCTAATATTTTATAGTAAAGTTGTTCCTTCTGCATAAAAAATTTTACCCCCAATTTCTGAAGTCTTAGTTTAGATTATGAAAGAAGAATATGCACCCTGGAGACACCGCTTACATGAGGTTATATTTGAAGCAGATACGAAGCTCGGTAAAGCCTTTGATGTGACATTACTCATACTAATTGTTATTAGTATTTTATTGGTAATGTTAGAAAGTATAGAGGATTATAGAGTGGTTTATGGTCTTTGGTTTGATCGATTGGAATGGATTATTACTATTTTTTTTACAATAGAATATATCCTACGGCTTATGTGTGTGTACAAACCTAGCCGCTATGCCTTTAGTTTTTTTGGGGTGATCGATTTGGTTTCCGTACTGCCCAGTTACTTGGAGTTGGTATTTGGAATGACCAATTATTTTATGGCAGTTCGCGCTATGCGTCTGGTTAGGGTATTTAGAATTTTTAAATTGGCTAAATTCCTAAATGAGAGCAATAGCTTGATGGCCGCTCTAAAAGCTAGTCAAGCAAAAATTACTGTTTTTCTAACTTTTGTCATCATGATGGTCATTGTGATTGGTTCCGTCATGTATTTTGTAGAAGGAGGGCAAGATTCAGGCTTTACTAGTATACCACGCAGTATTTACTGGGCTATTGTGACGTTAACTACTGTGGGTTATGGTGATATAGCCCCCACTACAGCATTGGGACAATTGCTGGCTGCTATTGTTATGATATTGGGTTATGGCGTACTAGCGGTACCAACAGGGATAGTTTCGGCCGAAATTGCCCAACAACCTTCCAATAAACGTATTTCTACCCAAGCCTGCAAGGCTTGCCTAAAAGAGGGACACGATAAAGATGCCTTATATTGTAAATATTGTGGTTCATTACTCAACCCCTTATAGAAAGTTGTTATACAAATAACAATAATTTTACAAAGTATTTGAACTGTTCCCATGATGAATTCACATTTATTTGTTACTTTTCTACTTCCTTACACATGGAACTACAAACACAAACACTAGTCAAAGATTGGAATGTCATTTTTAGATGCGATTTTAAAACCTAATCAAAACAAGTTCCACCACTGTCCAACCCTACCATTTAGAATGGGCAGTACTTGTGCTACAACTCGCTCAGACTAGCTATACATTTCAATATTTGTGCTAACTACGCGTCACCCAAAGTTATGCAAGAGAAATATAATCTTAATGCGCAAGCAGCTAAGACCCTAGAAAGAGAGCAACTTAAAGAAGTTTGGTTGGAATTTATGCAACAGCTTTCTGGAGACATTTGGACAGATTACAATGCACATGATCCAGGTATTACAATCATGGAACAGCTTTGCGATTCTCTATCCAAAATTAACAAGCGTGCTACTACTCCTATTCAGAATTTATTAAATTCTCAATCCAGAAAAAAACGGGAAGAGATCAACAATGCATTTTATGATGCCGTAGAGATTTTACCAACTAATCCTGTTACCAAAGAGGATTATCGTATAATGATCATTGATCGTGTACAGTACGTCAAAAATGCTTGGGTAGAGCCTGTGCGTGATAATTTGCAAGGAATCAAAGGACTCTACAGAATCTTACTTCAAATTGATGAAAGTGCGCGTAATGGGGCTACTATTGAGCGTATCAAACATGAGGTTTTCTCGCTATTTACACAGCACAGAAATCTTTGTGAGGATATTGAGTCCATTCAGGTGCTCGACATTGAAAAGATTGAAATATTTGCAGATATTGACATTCGTCCTGAGGCTATTGCCGAAGAAATTTTAGCTGATATTTTGTTTAAGCTCGAAGAGCATCTGAACCCGTCGATACAGTTTTATACCCTTGAAGATTTAATAGATCGTGGCTATTCAGTTGATGAAGCCTTTGACGGCCCACAACCAGTGCACGGCATTATTCGCAAAGAGGATTTGCGTGGAATGACGCAGGAGGTTTATGTTTCCAAACTCATCGAAATCATTCAAGGAATTGAAGGGGTGCGTAGAATTACCTATTTTAGAGTAGATAAAAACGGTATTCCTGTAGACAGTGATGTGATTCCGATACGCCAAAACACGTATCCTGTTCTGAACATGGATACTATTGATGAGCGTTTCTCAGATAGTGCCGATTATCCCATACAGTTTTTTAGGGGGGCACTCAATTATGAGTTGGATCTCAATACATCCAATCAGCTCTTGTACTCCTTGTATGCGCGTTACAAGAAAGGATATCAGATGAAAATGCTTTATCATGAGAAAGATTATCCTTCTACGATTACGCTCAAAGAAGTAGAGCGGTATGATTCGCTACAAAATAGCTTACCACTGACCTACGGTGTTAATAAATTTGGTTTGCCCGATTTTGCCAAAGCTACTAGAGAGCGTGTTGCTATGATAAAGCAATTGAGAGGTTACCTTTTGTTTTTTGAGCAAACCTTCTCCAACTATCTCGCTCAATTGGCCAATGTACGTAAGCTGTTTTCGATTGATAAAGACGTAGATAGAACCTACTACACCAATGTTCCCAATACCATTCCAGGGATTTATGATCTTATTTATAATCCAACCGTAAATAGCTTAGTTAACAAAGAAGAAGATCATAGCTTAGACAAAGCACAAAAAAGAGCATTGGAGCTATTTAATGAGAAAGTTGCAAAGATTGCACGTTCTTTTGATCCTTATATTGATCGTAGAAACCGTTTCTTAGATCATTTATTGGCGCGTTTTGGAGAACGTTTTAGCACAGACTTTTTGATTAAGGTTTCGAATTATGTAGGGGTAGGAAATGATGATGACGAATCCAATCCAGAATATGAACTGATTAATGCAAAGATTGATTTCTTGCAGAACTATGTTGATATTAGTAGAAATAGAGGAAAAGGTTTTGACTATCTGAGTGGTACCTTGGATGATTGGAATGTATCGGGCTTGGAAAAAAGAGCGAGTCTCTTACTCAATATGCACAAAGCTGGTAATGGCAACAAGACCTTATTAGCCGCGCTAAATGGATACGATGACGAAGAAGAAACTATTGCGCCTATTTCAGTTATAGTTGACTGCGTTAGCAAAGATACGGCAGAAGGTTACATTCATTTGAATGCCTTGTACGAAATTGAAAACACCTTTGGTATTGACGAAAG
>JBGCDW010000099.1:0-19664 GCA_045105775.1 Aureispira sp. | reverse complement strand
TTCGCCCCCCCACAAAAAAAAACAAAAAACAAACACACACACCCCCAAACACACAAACAACCACCACACACCCACAAAAAAACACCCAAACACACAAAAAAAACAAAAAAAAAAGGATTAGTTCGTACGAACTAATCCTTTTAAAACTTAAGTCGGGGTTGCAGGATTCGAACCTGCGGCCCCCTGCTCCCAAAGCAGGTGCGCTAACCGGACTGCGCCAAACCCCGAAAGAGTCTGATATAATCAACTCTAAAAGTGGCGGAGAGAGCGGGATTCGAACCCGCGGTACCCCGTTAAAGGTACGCCAGTTTAGCAAACTGGTGGTTTCAGCCACTCACCCATCCCTCCTAGTGCGATGCAAATATAAGGCAAAGTATAAGAATTCAAAAGTTTTGAGCCAAAAAAAAAGCATTTTCTTAAAAAAAACTTCATCTTGTAAACAAGATATTTTTGGGTCTGTTTATAAGACCTTCACACTGTGTTATATAGCATCAATACCACTAACCACATGTTAGAAAAAAAAGTTCAGCAGATAGCAAAAAAAAAATTAGACACCTTAATTGTGATACGCCGTCACCTGCACCAACACCCCGAACTATCCTTTGAGGAACACCAAACCTGCCAATTGGTGCAAGAACAATTGAGCAGTTGGGGGATTGAGAGCCGTGTTATGGCCAAAACAGGCGTGGTAGCAGTGATTGAGGGCAAAGAACCAAGCAGCCGTCGTTTGGCCTTGCGAGCCGACCTAGATGCCTTGCCCATTCAAGAAACCAATGCCGTGCCCTATTGCTCACAAGTAGAGGGGGTCATGCATGCCTGTGGGCACGATGTACACACCACTTGCTTGCTAGGAGCCGCTCAAATTCTACAAGAATTGCGCGAAGAATGGCGCGGAAGCGTCCAATTGATTTTTCAGCCAGGCGAAGAGAAACTGCCAGGTGGTGCCTCAATGCTACTAGAAGAAGGCTTGTTTGAGCAGTTCAAACCCAGCTCTATTTTGGGGCAACATGTAGAGCCTTTTTTAGAAGTGGGCAAAGTCGGCATCAAGTCGGGCTTATTCATGGCCTCGGCCGATGAATTGTACCTCACTGTGGAGGGCAAAGGCGGCCACGGAGCACGCCCCCACCAATGCGTAGACACCATTTTGATGGCTTCACATCTGATTGTGTACTTGCAACAATTGGTCAGCAGACGCGCCGACCCCTTGATGCCCACTGTACTGAGCTTTGGAAAAATATTTTCGGATGGAGGGGCAACCAACATTATTCCCGAAAAGGTAACCATCTGGGGCACCCTGCGTACTTTTGATGAACAATGGCGTGCCCAAGCACACACTTGGTTGCAAGAGTCGGCACAAGCCTTCTGCCAAAGCATGGGGGGCAATTGCCAGTTTGATATTGCCAAAGGCTATCCTTATCTTAAGAATGATGAAACCTTGACGGCCAAAGTACAACAAGATATGGAAACCTACTTGGGCGCAGAAAATGTGGTGCAGTTGCCTGCACGCATGGGCGGCGAGGATTTTGCTGCTTATTCTCAGCAAATGCCTGCTTGCTTTTATCGCTTGGGCGTACAAAATCCCAATGGCACAGGACTGCACACCCCTACTTTTGATGTGAATGAAAAGTGCTTAGAAGTGGGTGCTGGCTTGATGGCGTGGTTGGCCATGCAGGAATCATAAGGTATCATAATTCCACCTGTACCCTGCTTCATAGCTCCGTAGGAGCGACACCTTTATAGCTCCAGAGGAGCGGCACCTTTATAGCTCCGTAGGAGCGACACCTTCATAGCTCCGTAGGAGCGACACCTTTATAGCTCCAGAGGAGCGACACCTTTATAGCTCCGTAGGAGCGACACCTTTATAGCTCCAGAGGAGCGGCACCTTCACAGCTCCGTAGGAGCGACACTAAAAACCTCCCTGTGTATGAAAATCTTAGAATTTGAATCGACGATTGTCATTAACAAACCTATTGCTTATATTTTTCAATTTCTGAGCCATCAGGAAAACCATAAACATATTTTTAAAGCCAACATAGATTGCCGTCAAATAACAGACGGCCCCATGCAAGTGGGCTCTCAAGTCGTAAATACCGCTTCGTTTTTGGGTTTAAAAATGAAAGAGCATTTTGAAATTACCACCTTTGAAGTCAATCATCAAATTAAGAAAAAAACACTCCCAAACAGCACCCACCCAAGTGAGGATTGTTTTACCCTAAAGGCATTGAGTCCTACGCAAACAGAAATACAGCTTTCTATGATTGCATGGCCTACAGGCATGGCAAAATACCTTTTGCCAATAATTCGCCCATTATTCTACAAGCAAGTACAAAAAGATCTCAAAGCGTTCAAAACCTATCTTGAAAAGATATAAGCTATAGAGCCACAGATAACTATGCCTCTACCATGTTTTTTTTTAAAAAGAAGAAACAACATTCAGTTGCACCCCATTAAAGGCAGGTTGGTAACGACAGACCCCTCCTGTACAAACAATTCCTTCTACTTGGCGTTTGTAAGCCACTTCAAAGCGGTTGCTATGGTGCGTATAGTTGGCTCCAAATTCGTAAAACACCTCAATATTGTCATACTTCTTAGGCAAGGTATTGACCATCGTAGAAGCCCAGAACGTAAAGTTTTTGGCACTGAACTCGGCTAGGGCAAAAGCCCAAGAACCAAAGTCTTGCTCGGTCTGCATATACGACAATTCGATACGCAAAGAGCGACGTTTTTTGAAACGGAAGCGCATTTCTGCATAAGGCGTAATAGCCATAAGCAAAGGCACCCCTGGCTTTTGTTCGTAGCGTTCTTGGTTGTATTGTTGAAATTGCACCCCTGCAATCAATTTGACTTTCTTATTGATTTTCCACAAGGCATTACCATTTATTTCTCTGTACAATAATTTGGGATCTTGTACAGGATCTTCGGCACCGCGTGGCCCAGTAGGCAGCGAATCCAATGCCATAATGTTGGAGAAATTGATATTAAATGTCAATTTCTTGGGAATGGGCACCCAAGTCAAATCAAACTGAATGGCCTCCTCTCCGACCTCTTGGGTAGCAGCGTTGTAACGGGCAGTTAGGCGATAGGTATTTTGACGTGCCATAGGTGGCAAGTAGGCAATCATTCCTTGTGTGAGGGTTTGCAAAGGCGATGTTCTCAATATAAAGTGATCGGTGCGTTTGTATTGCCCCAAGATAGAAAAGCCCTTTCTAGAATAACTCAAAGAAGTATAAATATTGTACCCAGGTCGATTTTCTAACACGCCTCTAGTATTAAAGGCATTCACGGCCTCAGCCGTTTTGTACGCCCCCTCCACAAACCAATTGATGCCGCCCCAAGTGAGGGTATTGTACACCGAAAAAGCATAAGTAGTGTACTTGGGTACAAATACATCATCTGGTTGATAAGAACTAATATCATTCACCACTTGGTTCATGCTCTCATCATCCAAGGTACGACGCACAGCACCAGCCCCTGGGCTAAAAGTGACTTGCTTGTCGCCCGCTCCTAGCGCCATAAAACCATCAATGGCCGCTCCTGCAATAATCGGTTGATAATTCTCAAATAGATTGAGCTGTTTTTCTACCTTTTTTTGCTGCCCTACAAACGCCTTTACTTGCCAATTATCATTAATATGGTAAATCAAACGCGCACCTACCAAGGCATTATCAATAGGCAAATAACGGGCATTATACGCTCTAAAAATGGTTCCATTACCAATTTGATCATAAAAATAGCCCCCTGTAATATCTAAGTTGTGTATCTTTTTGCGAATGTGCCAACGCCCCAATCCCAAGGCAGAATAAGAATCGAGTGGATCTATTAAGTTAGAATTATAATAGGCATCAAAACGCACCCCAATATCAAAGCCCATAATATTGTAATTCAGGGTCATCCAATTGCTCGTTCCAAATTTTTGACGATCGTACTGTGGGGTATTTGCTGCACCAATAACTGAATCCCGCACAAAAAAATTGGTCTGGGTTTCAAAATCTCCTGTTAAAGTCCCCATTTTGTTGGCCGTAGAATTTTGAGCATGGAGAAGAGTGCTACTTACAATTAGTAATCCTAACAACAGTAATCTTAACTTCATAAAGCAATTGTTTTTTCTGATTCGTTAAGGGAGGTTTGTTTGGGAATGTATAGGAATTGGTGCGTAATTATGATCGTTGTAGTACAACGAGACTTAGTTTACTTAATCCTTTTGTCATAAAAATAACAAATTGATAAGAGCTGCTTAAAAAAGCACTTGTTTTTCGCAACAATTTTCTGTTATACTAAAGTATGAAGATAGTTTAATTTATCCATAGGCTAGGTGTCAAAATTTAATTTTAATTTCTTAACTTGGCATAGCTATTGGAAGTAAGGCAAGTAGATTGTCTTTTATAATTTTCTATTCAACCATCCACTATGAAATCATTGAACATATTACTCGCTGCTTTTTTTATACTGTTTTGGAGTGCCACTGCTATGGCTCAAAAACAACTCCCTGCTTCGCTCTCGGTAGAGACTGTTGCTGGACAAAAAATTAACCTCAAGGAATACGTTGCCGAAAAAGGTAAAATCACTGTTGTCAATTTTTGGGCAACTTGGTGCAAGCCTTGCAAGGAGGAATTGGATGCCATCAATTCGGACTACCTAGAAGATTGGCAAGATGAATATGATATTGAATTTATTGCCTTGAGCATGGATGATACGCGTACCAAACCTCGCGTAAAGGGCTTGGTAGATTCTAAAGGATGGGAATATACTATTTTCTGCAATCCCGACAACAGTGCCTACCAAGCACTAGGGTTCAATGCTTGTCCTTATACGATCTTGTTGGATGCAGAAGGCAATATTGTGTATACACACAATGGTTATAAGCCAGGCGATGAAGAAGAATTAGAAGAAGAAATTATCAAGGCTTCTGAATAAGTATTGGACTTTTTAGTCATCATTTAAGGCTGTATTTTGTAGTAATAAGGAGTAGGTATACAACTATCTTATTGCTACAAAATACAGCTTTCTTCTTTAGTGGATTTGGCAACTTCTTTGCTGGATAAGTAGTATATTCGCCCACTCAATGACTTTTTGGTTTTAACTACATGATATGCTCTCGCTCAAAAATATTCGCAAATCGTACAAAATTGGTCAAGGCTCTATAGAAGTGCTCAAAGGTATTGATTTGTTTATCGATCAAGGAGAATTTGTTTCGATTATGGGCTCTTCTGGCTCAGGCAAATCTACGTTGCTCAATATTATGGGTATCTTAGATAGCTATACCATTGGAGAGTATCACTTGGATGGCATTTTGATTAAGAACCTCACCCAAACACAGTCCGCTCAATACCGAAACCAATTGATTGGGTTTATCTTTCAATCGTTCAATTTATTGCCGTTTAAAACGGCTGCTGAAAATGTAGCCCTGCCCTTGTATTATCAAAAAGTACCCCGCAAGGAACGCCACAAAAAAGCAGTAGAATTTTTGGACAAAGTTGGGCTAAAGGCTTGGGCCGACCATCACCCTAGCGAACTATCGGGTGGGCAGCAACAACGTGTAGCCATTGCTCGCGCCTTGATTTCTGAACCCAAAATCATCTTGGCCGATGAGCCTACAGGAGCACTAGATACCCAAACTTCTTATGATGTGATGGATTTGTTCAAAACCTTTAATGACGAGGGCAAAACGCTCCTATTGGTGACACACGAAGAGGACATTGCAGCCAAAACCAAGCGAACTATTCGCCTCAAAGATGGTTTGATTATTAGTCAATAATCTTTTGCCTTTAACACATATACATGGATTCCGTTGTCTTAACAGCACAAGAAGTAGAGCATTTGCAAACCATGCTGTACAGTTCAGATGCGTCCAATTGCCTGCTGGCCTTGCACTTATTAGCACAACAATCTACCATTCCACCAAGGTTGTTATCTTCTATTTTGGGGGTGTATACCTATTATAATCAACAAGAAGAATACAGCAAGCTGGCCCGAAAAATTCTCAATAAAAAGGGCAAAAAGAAATTGGTGAAATTCTTGAGAAATACGCCCAAAAAGGGTTTTGAAACTTGGACCGTTTACCAATGGGAAGAATACACCAACCAATTGGAAGCGCACACCCCTTTGCCTGCTCTCCCTCTAGTGACCTTTTGGTACCAACAAGCCCCAAATGATCCACGATACCTCAAATTATATACGGCTACTATTGCCAAATTGCCTGTCGCCGAACGCCAAGAAAAAGCAAGAGCCTACTGGGCTCCTCGCATACATGGCTCTACGGTTTATGTCAAACCTGCCGATGGTTTGCTCCTAGAGGATTTGGTGGCGTGGCAAAACATTTATCAGGTAATTGCCAATCCACACTGGGCTGTTTTTAATCTCATTTTTAAGCATTTGCGCCTAGTGCACACCTTCACGCTCCAAGGCGTAGAGGAGTACCCCAGAAATGCCGATCTCTTGCTGCCCAATGGTTTTGAACAACTCCCAAACCTGCATACCCTTGAATTGCTGGGTATTAGTAGTGTTAGCAAAAAAGCATGGCGCATCATCAAACAATTGCCTCAACTCAAAAAAATCGTCATCACGCTTTGTGATCAAGCGCAAGAGTATATGGGGTATTATTTTTTTACGTTGACGACGGTAGAGGAACTGCATATTAGTGGCCAATATCTCACCTTGGATATTGCCTTGCACAAATTGCCCCAGCTCAAACGATTGTACATTCGCCATTCTACCCTGAAAGATAGCACGACATTTTTTGAGGCATTGAGCCAACTAGAGCATTTGGAAGAAGTGCATTTTCATTCGGCACTGCAACAAGCTTATGAGGGATATTTAGCTGGTCTTTGAAATATTTTTCATTTTTTTCATGCTTGAGGGGTTACTTTTTTCAAAGCATTCCATTAACAGGCAACATAGGTTTTAAACGTGTTTTGCATAACACGACTCAGTACAAAAATTTGAGATACCGATAATGTGCTTGCTAGGCGCTAGGTATCTTTTTTTTGTTCTCCCTCCTCTTGTTCCTGCACCTCTTCTTTCTTCTTAGGTTTCTTTTTTTTCGTTTTCTCTGGTTCCTTATATTCCAATTCAAAATGATTGAAGAGCTTGCGTGTAGCCGCTTTGCCTATATGCGTCTCTAGTTCTTCTTGAGGCGTTGCTTTGATCTTTTCGACCGAGCCAAAAGTAGTGAGC
This sequence comes from Aureispira sp., assembly GCA_045105775.1. Lineage (GTDB taxonomy): Bacteria > Bacteroidota > Bacteroidia > Chitinophagales > Saprospiraceae > Aureispira. The sequence continues at coordinate 12,491 of JBGCDW010000099.1, read as the reverse complement.
AGCAATTCTGCTGTTTTTTTGCCAATGCCCTTGATGTTGGTCAATTGTGTAGAAATATACTTCTTGGAGCGTAGGAGACGGTGAAATTCAATCGCAAAACGGTGTGCTTCGTTTCTAGCTTGTTGAATAATCTTGAGCGTAGGCGATTTTTTACTGAGAAGCAGGGGCACATTATCCTCTGGAAAATAAATTTCTTCCAACCGCTTGGCAATTCCAATAATAGTGACTCTATTGTAAATATCCAACTCCTTCAAGCTTTTGACAGCCGCACTCAACTGTCCTTTGCCCCCATCAATAACAATGAGTTGTGGCAAGGTCTTTTTTTCTCTAATTAGGCGACTATAACGGCGAAAAACTATTTCTGTCATAGATGCAAAATCATCGGGTCCTTCTACGGTCTTGATGTGATAATGGCGATAATCCTTCTTAGAAGGTTTGCCATGTCTAAAACAAACCATTGCAGCTACAGGATTGGTTCCTTGCAAGTTGGAGTTATCAAAACATTCAATATGCAGCGGCAACACCTCCATTTGAAGATCTTTTTTCATAATCTCCATGACTCGATCGGAGCTGGTTTGTTTTTCTGCGCGTGATACGGCTTGTTTTTTCTTTTGGAGTACGTAGTATTGCAGGTTTTTTTCTGATAATTCTAATAATTTCTTTTTGTCTCCAATCTTGGGAACAGTAATAGTTGTTCCTTCCCAAACATTGGGAATTTCAATGGGTACAATAACTTCTGGGGCAATACTTTGGTACTTTTCGCGCAAGGTTTGAATAGCAAAAATCAATACATCCTCCTTTTCTTGATCCAAATTGGTATCCAATTCCATCGTAAAGGTATTGATAATCGCCCCATCTACTACTTTTAAATAATTGAAACAGGCCACATCATCATCTTGGGTCAAGCTAAACACATCCACATCTCTAATCTTAGGATTTACCACCGTAGAACGGCCTTGATAATTGGTCAGTGCATCATACTGCACCTTAATTTCTTGCGCGCGTTCAAAATTCATTTCCTCTGCTTGGCGTTGCATTTCCTCTTTGAGGTAGCGTTTTACCGAGGTGAAGTGCCCTTTTAGGATATTGGCTACTTGCTCTATTTTTTGGTTGTATGTTTCCTCCTCTTCCAAACCAATACAAGGAGCCAAACAGTTTTTGATGTGATATTCTAAACAGGGCTTAAACTTTTGGGCAATGATATTTTCCTCTGAAAGTTTTAATTGGCAGGTTCTTAATTGAAATAGATTTTTGATCATTTCAACAATGGTATTCATGCGCTTGCGCGAGACATAGGGGCCAAAATACCTAGACCCATCTTTGTTGACGTGGCGTGTAATGAATACGCGTGGAAAACGTTCTTTTTTGATACAAATATAAGGATAGGGCTTGCCCGATTTGAGCATCACATTGTACCGTGGCTGGTGTTTTTGGATCAATGTAGCCTCCAATAGCAAGGCATCTTGCTCGGTATCTACAATGGTATACTCAATGCGGTCTGCTTTGCGAACCATAATACGCGTTTTGTTGCGCATATCTTTGCGATTACCAAAATAAGAAGCAACCCGTTTTTTTAGGTGTTTGGCTTTTCCTATGTATAGGATCTCGTCGTTTTTGTCAATAAAACGATAAACACCCGGTTCGGTCGGAAAGGTTGGTGCTATCTTGTTGTAATCGTCTTTTGTCATTGGCCAAACTAGTTTGAGATTGCAATAATTGGTTCTAAGGTTAATTATTCAAACAAGAAAAAACAACTTTGGTTTTGACACTCCTTTGTCCGTTATATCTCAGCAAACCAAGATACCAATATAACAAGAAATGGCCACTCTGAATAATTCAGAATGACCAAATTCCTTATGAGTCTATAATTGCTTTATCAAGCAAAAGTTATCTCACCGTATTTTATTTTTTAAGGGTAGTATTCCATACTAACTCACTGTCTTCTGTAGCGGAAGCACCTGGTTTGTAGATATTTTTATCGTAGCTTTTCACTACCTTAACACCTTCATCATTAAAGTCTAAGAAGAATGCTCCTTTTCCATTTTCTGGATAACATACTGCTAAGTGGCGCGCTTGCAATTCGCAATCACAAGATACTTGTCCATCAGCTTTTTCTACTTTAGAGGTGAATTTTGTTTTGTTTACTCTACCAATAGCCAAGGATGTTTGTACACCGTTGTTATCAAATTTGTACAATCCTTTGTAGCGTGGTGTTGGAATTCTACGTACAAGGCAATCTTTGTTGGTACGTAATTCTGTAATATCTAATTGCATCCATACTGGTGTTACAATTAAAGGATTATCTGGTTTAGTTACAATCAATAAAAACAATGGCTGATTGTTATCATACTGGTAGCTCCCATCTGCAGCAGGTGCCTCATGAAAAACTAGAGAATTACGCTCTGGAATTTCCTCTACGGTACAGTTGATACGAAATGGCTTTCCATTGACCAAACCCTCTAAAACAGCAGTTGGTTTGGGTTGATTGGGTAATAAATCAGTAACAATATGAATGTTACAAAATGAGGAACGACTACTAATGATTTCCCAGCGTCCTTCCCAGTCTACAGAACCCTGTGCTTCACTGATGCTAGGGACAAGCACAAACAAAGTTAGAGTCAAAAATGTTAAAAGGTTTTTCATAATCTTGATGAATTTAAGTGCGGCTCTTTCGTTTTAAAATAAAGGGGTTGTAAGAAGTACACTAAAAGAATGTCTATACATTAACTTAATGGCAAAAATTAATCTTTTGTTACCGCTTTAACACTTTTTTTTTGATTTTTTTGAAAAAAAAGTGTTTTCAGCGTTCTTTTTATCAAAAACAGTCATTTTTTCGATGGTTGTTTTACAAAAAAGGTGTTTCAAAATTTCATTTTCTAATTGAACTACTTAATCTTAATAACAATCGTAAGTCGTTATTTGTTGTTCCAAAAGTAGGCCATTTGTGTGAATTTTGAGTTAAAATTCCTTTAACAGGCAATAAATTCACCTTCTATGGCATAAATAGTTGGCATAATGGCAAAAAAAAGAACACCCTAAAATAATTTCAGAGTCTTCTTGTATTGATTTGATGGAGTCAGATTATTACTAATCAACCCATCTTAGACTTTTTTAGACAATTTCTTGCGCTCGTGTTCTTTGAGATAAATCTTACGCATTCTTATGTTTTCGGGAGTAACCTCTACGTATTCATCTTCACCAATATATTCCATAGCTTGCTCCAACGAGAAATCAACAGGAGGCGGAAGTTTTACTTTATCGTCTGCTCCAGAAGAACGCATGTTGGTCAATTTCTTGGTTTTGGTAATATTAATCACCAAGTCATTTTCACGGCTGTGCTCTCCTACTACTTGACCTTCGTATACATCTACACCAGTTGGAATAAAGAATCGGCCACGATCTTGCAATTTATCCATAGAGTAAGGAATAGAAGTTCCATTTTCCATAGCAATAAAAGCACCTTTGTTGCGGCCTTCAATCGCTCCTTTCCAAGGCTCATACTGCAAAAAGCGGTGTGTCATCACTGCTTCACCAGCAGTACCATTCAATACTTGTGTTCTCAAACCAATAATCCCTCTTGAAGGAATATTAAACTCTAAGTGCATCAAATCACCCTTGGGTTCCATGATGGTCATATCACCTTTGCGCTGAGAAACCAATTCAATTACTTTACCTGAATAATTGTCTGGTACATCAATCGAGAGCAATTCTACTGGTTCATTTTTTTTGCCATCAATTTCTTTGATGATTACACGCGGCTTACCTACTTGCAACTCATAGCCTTCTCTACGCATTGTCTCAATCAATACAGACAAGTGCATTACACCACGGCCATAGACCATATAAGCATCAGGAGAGGCTGTTTCTTCTATTTTTAACGCTAAGTTTTTTTCTGTTTCTTTGTACAAACGCTCGCGAATGTGGCGCGAGGTTACATATTTTCCTTCTTTACCAAAGAAAGGAGAATCATTGATGGTAAACAACATGCTCATGGTTGGCTCATCAATTTTGATCGGCTTCATTCCCTCAGGGTTTTCAGCATCGGCGATAGTATCACCAATATCAAAATTGTCAATTCCTGCCACAGTACACAAATCGCCACATCTTACCTCATCGGTTTCCTTCTTACCCAAACCATCAAATACATACAATGTTTTTACGCGGGTCTTGTTGATGCTGCCATCTCTACGCACTAATGAAACAGGCTGGTTAACACGCAAGCTTCCACGTGTTACACGTCCCATCCCCATTCTACCAATGTATTTAGAGTAATCTATATTGGTAATTTGCAACTGTACGGTGCCTTCTACGACTTCAGGAGCAGGTACTTCGTCTAATACTACATCCAATAAGTGGGTAACATCTTCGGCAGGGTTTTGCCAATCAGCTCCCATCCATCCCATTTTGGCAGAACCATAAACGGTTTTGAATTCCAATTGCTCTTCCGTAGCATCCAAGTTAAACATCAACTCAAATACCTCTTCGTGTACCTCTTCAGGACGGCAGTTATCTTTGTCTACTTTATTAACAACTACGATTACTGTTTTTCCTAATGCCAAAGCCTTGGATAAAACGTAGCGTGTTTGGGGCATTGCTCCTTCAAAAGCATCTACCAGTAATAATACACCATCTGCCATGTTCAATACACGCTCTACTTCTCCACCAAAATCGGCGTGACCAGGAGTATCGATAATATTAATTTTGGTGCCTTTGTATTGTACAGAAACATTCTTAGCCAAAATAGTAATACCACGTTCGCGTTCTTGGTCATTATTGTCCAAGATAAGTTCCCCTGTCTCCTCATGATCTCTAAAGAGTTGACATTGGTGCAAAATTTTATCTACTAAAGTAGTTTTACCATGATCGACGTGTGCAATGATAGCAATATTGCGCAAAGGTTGATTGGCCATCGTTTATTTAGATTGTTTAGAAGTACTGTATTGTAGCCTTCTGAATTAAGAATAGGACTGCTTATTTAAAAGTGGTGCAAAAGTACGACTTTTATTTAATCCTTGCCCAATTTTGAAATAAATTCCACGATTTTGTGCATTTATAAACCATTTCCTAACTATAAATTAACATTGAGGAAGTTTTGAACGGTTTATTTTTGTGCCCTAGACAACATCCATACCGTGATAAGAGCAAAAACAATGTTGGGCACCCAAACTCCTAAAAGAGGCGACAAACCACCTTTGATAGAAAAAGTCGTCGCAAATTTGGTCATAAAAATATAGACCGCCGACAAGCCCACTCCAATGACCAAATTCCAAGCCATCCCCCCTCTTCTTTTGCGTGAAGCCACAGCAAAGCCAATTAAGGTAAGAATGTAAATAGAAAAAGGGTCTGCACTTCGCCTATATCGTTCTACCTCAAAAACTATCATTCCACCTGTACCTTTGGCCTTCTGCTTTTCAATGTATTGGATCAGTGTATTAGTCGTCATATTGTCCTTATCATTGTCCCTTTTGATTAAGTCATCAATATACAGCCCTATAGTGGTATCTATGGTAAATTGAGGCGGCATCAGTTGTGTTTCGTATAGCAAAGTAGCAGGGTGAGCAGTAGTTTCAATAGAGTCAGTAGCAATGCGTTCTACTCGTTTTTTGTGCCTACGTATTCTAATGCCCGACAAGCGCCATTTATTGGGGGGTTCTAGCAAACGTGCTGTATTGGCTGTTAGCACATAGGTACGATGTAGGCGTGAACTGTCATGCCTAATCCAAGCAAACTGGCTTCCCGAACTATCGTAGCGATTGAAGCCTTGCAAATAAAACTCCTCATAAGGGCTGGCTGCTGCATGAAAATTGCCCGAATTGCCCACATAATTATGCTTGTAAATATAAGTATTCTCAAACAAGGTTCTGGAGGCGTTCGATGTTGGGATTACATAATGATTGCCATAATAATGAATTCCTGCAATAATGGTTGCCCCCATTAGGTAAGGCAATAAAATTCGATAATAATTGACCCCATTGCCCAACATGGCTACAAATTCGGTATTGCTTGCCAACCGCGCTGTAAAAAAGACCACCGCAATAAGATTGTACAAGGGAAAAATCAAGCCGTTAATAAATGGAACAAAATTCATATAGTATCCCAATACCTGTCCTAGTGTTGGGCCCCCTTCTTCCAAAAAATCATTGACTTTCTCTGCGCCATCTATTACTACAGATAACATAGACGAAAGCAATACAATAAAGAAAAAACTACTCAAGTAGCGTTTCAACAGATATTTATCAATGGTCTTCAAATCAATTCAGTTATAAGCAATAAAAACTATAAGACAAATGTACTAAAGCTTTGGTTTGGGACGCGTAATATGTGGTTTTTTGAGGTAGAACGGTTCAAAGTAGGCTACTGATTGAAAAATGGAGGCCTCCCAAGCCGTTTGAGCCAAGTTTGCCATATATTTGGCAGAGGGCTGCAACACAGCACTCCATTGCAAATGTTGGGGCAAGTCTCCCTCCATTAAAGTCCGAAATTTAGTCGCAGCATCTCCCCCTATTATCCAAGCGTCCATTTGGTGTTCTTGCAGTAAGGCATCAAAGCTATCTGTAGCCAATGTAGCAAAATAAGGCTCTACCAATGGTTGTAATTGGGCATCATATACCCCTACGTAGGCATCCATACGCCTTGCATCCATTAGGCTGATATAACCTACTTTTGGATGGCCTTGGGTTTGCTCTTGTGCTCCCCAAGCCAATGCTTGCAAACTATCTATAGCCAATAGTGGTTTATTAAGGGCATAACACAAGCCTTTGGCTGTTGAGAGCCCTATTCGCAGACCGGTATAAGAACCTGGTCCCTGACTAATAGCTATAGCCGTCAGGGCAGCCAATTTCAATTGAGCCGTTGCCATTACTTCTTGTATAAATAGGGTAAGGTGTTGAGCATGTCCATTGACCTGGTCATCTTGACGCACAATCCACGGTTGCCCATCTCGAATTAGAGCAACAGAACAATTATGCGTGGTCGTTTCTAGAGCAAGTATATAAGTAGACAAAATAAAAAAGTGGTTTTTGTCATTAAAAAATAGAGTCAAATATACAAGGAACTAACTGAAAAGCGGTTTTCTATTCAAGAAAATAAAGCTAAACTAAAACATCGTATAACTTTAGCAGCTATACACTTTCCACCCCTGTCAATATTATTTATTGCTGTTTTTCAATTTAAAATGTTGTACCTTTAGCGCATTGGTGATTTTTGGGCACAACGTGGACGTAAGTATTTTTTGGAATGATTCTAGGGAATAACTTTTGTTGATAAGTCATTAAACCTAAAACACTTCTATCATTTTTAATCCATTCAATTATGCTTCGTTTTTTATTGTTACTCTTTTGTTGTAATAGTCTATTGCTTACTGCACAAACAGATACTACTTACACAGATTTTTCTGATAGCATGGATGTCAGTTTGGTATACCGTGTTAATTTGAGCAACCAAGGTTTGACAGAATTGCCTGCCAAATTATTAGAATGCTCCAATCTTACTCAATTGAATCTCTCCAACAATGAGCTGAGTATACTCCCTGATGAATTGGGCAAAATGGCTAATTTGGAAGAGTTGTTTTTGGATAATAACCACCTGGAAGACTTACCAAAAACATTTAAGGAGCTCAAAAAACTGACCCTGCTCTCTATGAATAATGCCTTGTGGACAAGCAATCCCAATGTTGTGATCAATGATTTGGTTAAGAATACCAACCTTAAATCTTTGTTTTTACGCAACAATGAACTAACCGTTCTTCCTAATGGCCTTAAAAATTGGAAAATGCTCAAAACGTTGGAATTGGGCAACAACGATCTTCAAACACTCCCTAATAACACCAGCAAACTGCCTGCCTTGTATGCTCTTGGGCTTAATAATAATCCCAATTTAGACTTTGATGATGCTTTTGAAAAATTGGCAGCTCTAAAAACACTCCGAAAAATAACGGTTTCTTATAACAACTTGACTAAAGTCCCCAAACCTTTGATGGATTGTCGTTATTTACAATTTTTAGATTTATCCCACAACAACCTGGAAGAATTGCCTGAGCGCATGACTCAGCTCATTCGTCTTAGAACTTTATATACTAGTTACAATCAAATTACCTCCTTATCAGAAGCGTTTTCCTTGTTAGAAAATTTGACCAACTGGGATCTCAATTACAACCAACTCACCAGCTTGCCGATGGGTATGGGTATGATGACAGAATTAACGACACTCTCTGTTAATAGCAATCAAATCACTGAACTGCCCAATAATCTGAGAAATTTATCCAACCTTCAAGTCTTTGATATTGGTAACAATCCTATCCAAAAAATAAATTTTGACCTTACCAAATTCAAAGACCTGCAAACGATCAACCTAGAAGGTCTAAACTTATCGATTGTGACGGCAGAATGGCTCAACAGTTGGAAACAATTGAATACGCTAAATTTGGCTAATAACCCCGAATTGGATTGGGCTACTCTACTCCCTGCTATTGCCCAGCAAACCGCTTTAATGAAGTTGAACTTGGCTGCTAATAACCTGACCCAGCTCCCTGATACACTTAAAAATTGTTCCATTTTAATGGAATTGAATTTGTCTGGAAACAGCGCATTAAATACAGCCGAAACATGGGCTTTGTTGCCTCAATTTCCTACATTAAGCCGCTTATATTTGCAAGAAATGGACCTTAAGGAAATGCCCGAAGCTCTAGCACAATGCAAAGGATTGGATTACTTGGATTGTTCTAAGAATCCCGTTGATCAAATTCCCGATACGTGGGTCGAGTTGCCCGTTCTAAAAACACTGCAACTGTCGGAAACGGACATTAGTACCGTTCCAAGCAATCTAGCCCGTTACCCCTCTTTGCAATTTTTGCACTTGGCCAAATGCAAAAATATTCAAACAAAGTTATTACTGGAACATCTAAAAAATGTCCCCTTGTATGAATTGGATCTACAAGAAAGTACGCTCGAAGCCTTTCCCGAAGAATGGACAGCCATTGCAGCCAATAAACTTATTCTCACAGGATGCAACTTGGAAGCTGACCTGCTAACGGAAATAGAAGAAGGATTGCCCTACACCACTATTGTATCAGAAGCACAAGAATAATGAAACGTACCTGCGAACGCTGTCAAGCTCCTTTTGAGTGTCAACCTACCGCCATAGAACGTTTAGTATATGAAGCGAAGCTAGCCGATAGGTGGCTATAATTTCATATACATTGTTGAGCTTTCGTTACTTTATTCCGTGTTGTCTTCATCGTTGGCAAAGGGATACTTTTTTGCAATTTTGGATTGTGTGTTGTCTTCCGCAAATTGCAAATGTGTATGCCTTTTTGTGTTGCCATTTTTCTCTAATATTCCTTTATTATTTTCTAACAAATCGTTTACCAAAGCTTCAATAACTGGCACACTAACTGCATTTCCCATTTGCTTGTAAACAGCATTATCATTATCTAAAAGATTATAGGTTTCTGGAAAGCCTTGAAGCCTAGCACATTCTCTTGGCGTCAATCTTCTTGCCTTTCCATTTTGAACAACCCCTAAGCGGTTGGTGTCTGATGCGGTCAGAGTTATTGAAATACTGCTTGGATCAAGGAATTTAAAAACCTCAAAAGACATATTTCCACAAACGGGATTGTATTTATTATCATAGTTGCTTAAATAGCCTTTCTCAATCAATGATTCTGTAACCTCTTTGAAATTGTCTTTTTTATAAAATGTCTCAATTTGCTCTTGAGTTAAAGCTTTACCATCTTGGTGTGTTCCAAATATTTTTTTTCTTCTATTTGCAATTAAGAGGTTCATAAAATTCACTTCGTCTTTATTGCATTTTCCTTTTATCCCAAGTTCCCAAGAATGTATTGAGTTTCCATTTCTTGTATCAATTAACCTATATCCGTTTAATTTGGATAAATCTTTACCAATAACAGATTTTAACTGTTTAGTAAACTCCTTTGAGCAATAATATTTTTTAACTGGATTAGGTTCAAGTATATCAGAAACAACTTTATAGCTCACCATAGTATCAAACAAGCTTCGTTGACTTTTTCTAGCTTTGAAACTGTGAGAATCGACTGCACCTTTATCTGAATTTAGTTTGATTTGAAAAGGATGCTCCAAAACTCCAATAATATATATCCTTACTCTATTTTGAGGTACGTTAAAATTGCTCGTATTCAGTAAGCGATACTCAACATTATAACCGATTGCTTCTAAAGAGTTAATTATGGTTTTGAATGTTCTTCCTTTATCGTGTGTTGTTAGACCTCTTACATTTTCGAGTATAAATCCTTTAGGTTTATACTTTTTTAGAAGTCTTTCAACGTCAAAGAAAAGAGTTCCTCTTGTGTCTACAAATCCTCTTTGTTTTCCTGCATAAGAAAAAGACTGACAAGGAAAGCCAGCAAGCATAAAATCAAATTCTGGTAATGTATCTACTTGTGTTATATCAGAATATGGATTATGTCCGAAATTCAGTTTGTAAGACTTGCAAGCATTTTTATCTATTTCAGACGAATAAACACATTCTGTTTCAATCACGTGTTTCCTACAAGCTTGTTCAAAACCAAGTCTAATTCCTCCAGTTCCTGCGAATAAATCTATAAATTTTATCATTTCAGTTCCATTTTAATCCAATTTGACAAAACTTTAAACTCTGCTTGAGTATATGCAATAGTACAATCGCTATGAGAACAAATAGTTGAAAGTGCAGAGGAACGTTGGAAATTCCCAGCTCCATCTATAACATATCCTATTTTATATCCATCTTGGTGCATTAGATTAAAACGATCCGCTGATTGACCTGCTTTTCGTTCTATTGTGCTATTAGTTGTAACTTGAAAACTGACCTCTATTCCCACCATTTTTTTTCCTTGGAAACAACTATGTCAAAAGGCATTCCCCCTTTCCTGTCATAGCCAGAAAGGTGTACGGTTCCATTTCGTGTAATTGTAAAATCATTTCCCAATTCACTTATTAGGAAATCAACTATTGCAGTTTGTGCTAGCTGTCCTAAACTATTGGCTGTTGCACCTCCAATTATACGGCTCACAAGTATATATCTTTGCTTAACAAAGTTTTTTAGTTCAACTTCATTTCCTAATAAGGATCCTATTTCGCAACTATCAAGTCCGCCTTGCTCTGCAAAATCAGAAGTTGCTGCAAAAAGTAAAATTGCAATTAAATCTTTTGTCATTGCATCTAATTCTCTTTCGGTAGAAAGTGAATCGCCATCAATTCCAAATTTTTTATTATTCAAACCCTTGATAGGAAAGGTTTCAAATACATACGTATAATTCTCGGCCTTCCAGATAAAATCAAAGTAGTAATTTCCTTTATAGTCTTTAGGGAAAATACTAGTAAAAGCTCTGCCTAATCTTTGAATTGGTTCTCCTCCATAATCTGATAATACTACTAAATGCTTTAAGAATAAGTTGCCTGGGAATTTAGCCACTTTAATAAGTTCAAATACTTGAAGTGGTTCTTTTTTAGATAAACTGATAATGTTTAAAAAATCATCTTGGGTTTCTAATAGCAATGGTAGAACATTTGCTAGAGCATTTTTTGCTTTTAATTCTTCCGGCCACCACAAAGCGGCTTGCTTTTCAAGTTCTTCTCGTGTTCTATTATATTTTGGCATAAGGTTTATTGTATTTTATTTGTTCTTCAGCAACACGTAATGCTTCTAGTCCAGTTTCTTCATATTTGATAATGTCGTAGACTTTTATTACAATCCAAAGAGCTTCAAGTTCTTTTAGTGGACAATTAAAAATTGTACCTATAGTCTTTATATGCTCTCGTTTTAGAACTTTCTGGTCACGTTAAATTTTACTCAAATAGCTAACTCCAACTTCGAGTTTCGAAGCTAGTTATCTTTGAAGCATTTGATTATCTTGTCTTAGTTCTCTAATTTTTTTGCCTAATTTCATTGTACCAATTATTACCTTGACCTAATATGATGAAATATAGAATTAATTTTTCAGAATTTTTTTTTAAGTCTTGGGAAAATTTTAGCTCTTTTGATTTTTATAGCGTTGGGTTCGTGTGTATGCAAAAACAAAATGCGCTAAAATGTGGGGTAATTTTTTAATGAAACACAACAATGCCAATGTAGCCAGTGGATGCTGGAACCTGCTACCCGCGCCTTGATTGCCCAACAATATCACGATTGTTTGTGCGCGGCTTGTTTGCAAGCCTTGGGTGCTGTGGCCAAAAAGCCTAAACAAATGGATTGAGTCCGTCCAAAATGCCTTATCAGATCAGGGCTTTGAACAATATTGCCTTTTGTTACAGCCAATTGGGCGATGCGGTGCAAGCCAAAAAGTACTACCAACAAGCGCTGCAACTTTTCCCAGAAAATGGTGTTGCAACAGCTGCATTGCGCCTCTTGGAAGCCAAGGCTAATTCTTCTGCCTCCAACACAGCAAAGCACTAAACGACTACCTTCATCCCTTAAAATTTGATCCTTAGCTATGACTGTTCAAGAAAAAATTGCCCTTTCAGAAACCCGTGTTT
>JBGCDW010000098.1:0-4176 GCA_045105775.1 Aureispira sp. | reverse complement strand
ATGTCGCTAATGAAAGCTAATTTTGCCCTACTCATCGTTGAAAATTGACCCCATAGCGCTGCTATGAGCTAAATTTTCGCCTTGATTAGAACCAAATTAGTACTCATTATCAACACAATTCCATTTTTAAACAACTTCTATCGATGTGTTCTTATAAAAAAAGTTTTTTAGCAGCAAGAGGCATTATTATGAAGAATTTTTCTAGTCTAGCGGTGTAATTTAAATTGTACTTATAGCTAGTCCTACTAAAATAATTCATCACTATTATTATAATGACCAATATTTACTGCAGAATATTTCAAATGCTTATATTACAATCATGAAGAAAGGAATTTACTTTTTATTGGTACTAGTGACTTGGTGCTGGTATAGCTGTAGCGCACCTGAGGGTGAGACTCAAGATGGAGAAACAACATCTACTGTTCAGGGGGAGAACGCTTCAGAAACAACAACAGACGAGGGAACAACTTCGGCTCCAAAAAAAGAAAGCGGTGCCAGTAAAATTACAGATGCTATTGTAAAGCAAGTCTGTGATTGTAAAAAAGAAGCCAAACAAGAAGACGGAACAGTTGATGTAGAGCGCGTTCGTGCTTGTATGGGAGCTGCTAGTAGTACAGAGTATGTTGCTAATTTGCTAGGTTCTTCTGCTACAGACAAAGAACGTTCAGATGCCCAAAACGAACTCTTGGAACGCACCGAAAATTGCCCTGAATAACAGAAATCACCAAACGAGAATAAAAACTTGTATACATTTACTTAAATGGCTTGAATGCCATTGAATCTTTCTAACTCTTTTAATTATATAATTATGAAAACGCTAACAATCTTATTTTTGATGTTTACTTTGTCTTTCCTAACTGTAAGCTGTGAAGAATCTGCTCCAGCAGATGAACCAAAAACTGAAGAACCTGCACCAACAGCACCAGCAACTGAAGCTGTAGAAGGTGCAACGGAAGCAGTAGAAGGTGCTGCTGAGGCAGTAGAAGGTGCAGTAGAAGGTGCTGCTGAAGCAGTAGAAGGCGCTGCTGAAACCGTAGAAGAAGCTACTGAAGGAGGTCACTAGAATAGACCTTATTCTCAATGTATAAAACATCTTACTGCACCAAGTGCAGTAAGATGTTTTTTTATAGGACTTCGCTGGCTTTGATGTAGAGATTTTGGGCCACTATTTGGGTGATCGTGTGTATTTTTTGTCCATTGATACGAATTTGGCGAGACTGGTCATAATCGTAGATGTCCAGAATTTCAATGTGTGCTCCTAGTATGAGTTGGCACTGCTCCAAGTAGCGCAAAAAGGCACTTGAATCTTCTTGAACAGCTACAATGGTGGCACGTTGTCCTTTTTCTAAATGGGCCAATGAAGTAGGAGAACGATGTTCAAAGTTGCCATCACGATCAGGAATAGGATCGCCATGTGGGTCAACTTTGGGATAGCCCAAAAAACGTTCTAATTGTTCAATTAACTTAGGAGATTGTATATGCTCCAGTTGTTCGGCCACCTCGTGTACTTCATCCCAAGAAAAATTGAGCTTCTCAACCATAAACGTCTCCCAGAGGCGATGTTTGCGTAAGAGATCAATGGCTACCGCCTTTCCTTGTGTGCTCAATCGAGCACCTTTGTATTTGACGTATAAAACGTATTTTTTTTCGGTAAGTCGTTTGAGCATATCAGTAACAGATGCAGCAGCCGTATTCATTTCCTCGGCAATGGCACTAGTAGATACAATAGCATCTTCTCTACCAGAGATTTTAAAAATAGCCTTGAGGTAATTTTCTTCTGTTTGGGACAAGCTCATAGCAGTGGTTCTGACAGTGTTCTATTGGTATTATAATTCCGCTTCACGCTTTTTGGTTTGCTTGGCCGCAATACCAATGCTCAATTCGTATAACAAATAAATAGGAATGCCAATAATGACTTGAGTCATTACATCAGGAGGTGTTACAAAAGCAGCAAGCACCAAAATGCCTACAATAGCATGGCGGCGATACGTACGCATAAACGTGTCGGTAATCAATCCCATTTTTGCCAAGTAATAGACAATAATAGGCAGCTCAAATATAATACCGACTGGTACGGTAAACATAATCATGTAATTAATCATGGAAGTTGCCTTGATTAGATTACCATTAGAGGCTTCATTAATCATAGGCAATTCATAACCCAATAAGAAATTAATGGCAAAAGGCGATAATATAAAGTACCCAAAACTAATGCCTAGCAAAAATAGAATACTCCCTACAATCACAACACTGTTGGCCGCTTTGCGTTCTTTTGGATAAAGCCCTGGTTTGATAAAACGCCAAAATTCCCACAATAGATAAGGAAAAGCAAGAATCATCCCTCCAAAAATACAGACTTTGATGTGTAGTAAGAACGCTTCGCCCATTTCCAAGGTCACCAAATTGGCTACTGCTGGTTCATAGCACATACTATCTCCCAACTCCAACCAATTAGAAAGTTTGCAAAGCAATTGATAGGTTAAAAAATCTTTTTGGAGCGGGCCAAAAATAACGATTTGGAAGATAGAGCGTGTAGCAAAAAACACAAAAACTGCAGTCAACAAAATACTAATGACCATGCGAATTATATGCACTCGCAACTCTTCAAGATGTTCTACAAAGGACATCTCTTTTTCTTCAATTGGCAAAGGTGTATCAGACATAAAAATGCTTCAGTGAAGTTGTTTAGCTTTTCCTTATAATGGAATAAACGAAGGCACAAAATACAAAAAAAATGTCCATAGACCATTATTCAATCGAGAATTGTCTAATAGAAGCGGAGGAAAACAAACAATTATAATCGTTCCTTGATTAACTCAACCAAGTCATCATCCCCACTGGCCTTTTTATTGCTTTTGATCTCCTTGATGATATCATCGTCTAAGCCCAATTCTTTGAGAATGTTTAAACTATTGTATTTTTCTTTGTTATCACGAGAATGATAATTTTCTAAGATTTGTTTTGCAGCGAGTTCTTTTTGAACCAAGGAATTATTTTCGATGGCATCGGTCATATCCAATTTGGGCGCATCATTGGTGCTTTTGCCACGGGTAAAGATGCTCAAAAAATCTCTGGGTTTGCGAATATTCGAACCCAACAAACTTTCTTCCATAATCTCATTGTGAACATCCAAGTCTATTTCTCGTACTTTTCGCGATAATAAAAAATCATGGTCGTCCAAGCCCAAATCTTCGCCCTCCAAAGGATCTTTGTCTTTTTTGGGGTCGCGTTTGGCTAATGCTGGCGGTAGAGACACGCCTTTGTTGTTGGCTTCCGTTTCTTCCTCTTGTTCTTGCCAATCTAATAAGTCATCTTGTTGTTCGTCCAGCTCTTTTTGTCGTTGTTGATCTTCTTCTTGTTCTCTTTGGCGTTCCAAGGCCGCATTGATACCCATCACCTCATCTTGGTCAACCTCATCTGCCATATAATTGACAGAAAATTTTTCTAATAACTCCTTCTCTTCATCGTGTAATTTGGATGCTCTTTGCTTGGCCATAAGTTAGTGATAGTTAAATGGTAGAGGGATTCCCTGTAGGAAAAGGCTTTCGATCGTTTTTAAAAATACATATAAAGTATTAATAGTCCGTGTATTTTGTGCTTTTTTTGTAAAAATACTAGCTGGGAAATAAACGTAAGAATGTTTTTAAGTCTCCTAAAATGGCATGATTTAAATCAAAGGTTACTTTAGCCCCAGTACGGGCAAGTATTTGATCCAATCCCCTCATACTACAATATTTGTTCTTATTGCCTCGAAATTTGCTACTTATGCAGCTGTCCAGACGTATATAGTTTTGAATCCAAGACTTGACAAATTCCTTTTCTTTAACCGTTTGCCCTTTGGCTTCTACGCAAGCCCTCCATGTTTCCAAACAGTCGGCATTAGGAGCGGGGAGTGTCTTGATCGCTTTGAGCACTGTTTCTAGCTCGCCTGCACCCTTTACATTCATCAAATGGCAAGCTATTTCTACGGTTGTATCTTCATCAAGATCCACACTAAAAAGTTGATTGACAGCTTGTAAGACATTGTTCTGCCCATAAGCTACTGCTATTGCTTCATTTAAGAAATCTAGGCGATTTTGTTGGCTGTGTGTATCTTGGTCTATTACAATACCAATACGTCTGATTTTACCCCGTCTGATTTCTGCAATTTTACCTTTTAAATCAGTAACCAATTTT
>JBGCDW010000097.1:0-7624 GCA_045105775.1 Aureispira sp. | reverse complement strand
ACTAAGTTTGATAATCCTGTCGCCGTGGCTTGATGAACCGTTGTTAATAAATAATCCGTGTATAAGTCTAAATTATCTTCCATTCTGTAAAGTTAAACTTTCTATCTTTATTCATTTAAACTCTGCGTAACTTGAGTTATTCAATTAGAAGATAATGGTTTGATTGATTTATTCTTCACAGATGAAACAGGATTTAAGTTGACCCCAAATATACCTTATGGATGGCAACCAATTGGTAAACAAATTAGTATACGTAGTTCTAAAACAAAAGTACTTAATCTATTTGGTCTATTAAGTAGAAGTGGCAAGCTTACAACTTATTCGACCAAAGAATATATAGATAGTGATTTTGTAATTGAATGTATAGACGAAGTTTGTTTAACTATAAGACGCTCATCTGTACTAGTTATGGATAATGCTCCATGGCACAAGTCAGGAAAAGTGATTAAAAAACAAAAGGAGTGGGAACAAAAGGGCTTATATATTTTTTATTTACCCACATATTCTCCACACTTAAATCTTATAGAAACGCTTTGGAGAAAAATAAAGTATGAATGGCTTCGTCCTAGAGATTATGAATCAGTTAAGCATTTAACAAATGCTGTATTCAATATCATTCGTAATTACGATGACAAGTTTTGTATCAATTTTTCAAAGAACTTTTTATCTGATATTTAATTTTGTCCACCTACTTAGTTGCTGAAAATAAATATGCTCAATTCAGTAAACTTACACGGCCAGAATTGGAAAAAAAATACGCTAGTTTTTTGCAGGATTAATTATAGCAATTTTCGCTCTACAACAAAAAAAAGCCCCCCTGAATTGTGTTCAAGGGGGCTGTATATTTTATAGTTATAACAACTCTTATTCTTTGGAAGAACCCGTTGTTTCTTTTTCAACCAATGCGCGCATGGCAGAAGAAGTTAAGGATTTAGGACGCTCCAAAGGCATTCCTAAAGCACGTGACCATACTCCTGAGGCCAATACTCCTGATTGGATAAATCTCTCCCATCCTATTTTTCTAGTGGCAAATTGAAGTAACTATTGTGCTTCACACACTTTTTTGAAAGCTGCATTCATTATGTTGTACTTAGCGACCATGTTATCTCTCATTGCTGGTTGCATAACTACACCTTTCATTAGTCCACTCATTTTTTCGTAGTTAATAAACCGAGTCTTTTTCCCACCATCAATGGATTCAAAAATATGTACATGTTCTGCCGTTAATATTCCCCATTTGAATCCCCAGTTGAATACTTCTGGACTATTTTCGTATACTCTTGGATTTGTTGGTGCAGGAGCGGGGTCATTTTTTCGACCAAAGTCAAGCATAAGACTAAGCGTTGGCTTCGTCTCTAAGTTATTGAGGTCACCTTTTTTTACTTCTATTTTGGGAAATATAGTATTCCATTTTTCCCATTTTTTGAAATCCAAGAACGTTGCTCTTACGACTTCAGGAGTGGTATTAATTATAATTTCTGTGAATGCCGTAGTATTTCCTTTGACTTCTGATGCTTGTCTGATGTAGTTGTCTTTCATAGTGCTATTTTTAATTTTTTTTGTAGTACAAAATTACAGTTGTTTTGTCGGGCAAATCTATCGAAATCACTGAAACTTGAATACATTTCGCAGTTTTTACATTGTATCTAATGGTTGGTATAACGATGAGGCATACTCTAAATTGAGTGCTCATTTTTTGATGCTATATAAGTAAGTACTTGGACAAAAAAAAGCCACCCTGAATTGTGTTCAAGGTGGCTGTATATTTTATAGTTATAACAACTCTTATTCTTTAGTAGAACCCGTTGTTTCTTTTTCAATCAATGCGCGCATGGCAGAAGAAGTTAAGGATTTAGGACGCTCCAAAGGCATTCCTAAAGCACGCGACCATACCCCAGAGGCCAATACCCCCATAGCACGAGAAACACCAAATAACACGGTATAAAAACTAAAATCTTTGAGACCATAGTGCATCAATAAAGCTCCAGAGTGTGCATCCACATTAGGCCAAGGGTTTTTCACTTTACCCATATCCTGTAATAATGGTGGCACAATATCAAACAATTTCCATACGATTTTTACAATAGGGTCATCATTGATGTAATCCTCTGCAAAAACACGTTGTGCCATGTAGCGTGGATCAGGTTGGCGCAATACTGCGTGTCCATAACCAGGAATGACCTTTCCTTCTGCCAATGTTTTGTTGATGTAGTCGGTGATTTGATCCGTAGTAGGTGTTTGTGTTCCTAGATCTTCTGTTAGGTGCAAAATCCACTTAATGACTTCTTGATTGGCCAAACCATGCAATGGCCCTGCCAAGGCATTCATTCCACCCGACAACGAGTAATAAGGATCACTCAAAGTAGAACCTACTAGGTGTGTGGTGTGTGCAGAAGCATTACCACCTTCATGATCTGCATGAATGGTCAAATATAAACGCATCAAACTCATAAAGTCAGGATCATCACTTACGCCCAGCATGTGTGCAAAGTTAGCCCCCCAATCCAAATCAAGATTAGGCTCAATGTGATTGCTATTGTGATATGTTCTACGATAAATATAGGCGGCTACACGTGGCAAACAAGCGACCAAGTTCATGGTATCCTCGTAGTAAGCATCCCAATAATCGGATCTGTTGATTCCTTCTGCATAACGTTTTGCAAAAATACTTTCGGTTTGCATAGATAAGATAGCAGTGCTAAACTGTGTCATTGGGTGTGCATCTACAGGCAATGCATCCAACATTTTGAACGTGTGTTCGGGCACCTTACTACGTTTTTTCCATTCCTCCGTTAACCATTTCACTTCGCGATCTGTTGGAATATCTCCAATAAGCATCAACCAAAACAACCCTTCTGGCAAGGGTTCCTTTCCTCCTTCTGCTTTGGGTAATGCTTGGCGCAATTGGCGGATAGAATAACCTCTAAAACGAATGCCTTCATAAGCATCCAATTCAGATGTTTCCCAAATCATGCTCTTCATACCACGCATACCACCAAACACTTGGCTAACTGATACTTTATCAATGGTTAAGTTAGCATGCTCTTTTAACAACTCTTTGTTTGATTTGAAAAGGGCATATGCTTTTTCCTGAAATTTCTGTTTTAAGATATCCATTTAGTTATTTTTTTGCCTATAAAATTGACGGAGGACAGAGAAATACTGTCATTTTTAAATAATTGCTACGTTTGTGGTTCAAATCTCCCATTCTTTGGGCATCAATCTTATTGAAATTTCCAAACTAATTAATTGAAAAATCCTATGTTTTGATTGAGTAACAAGGCTAAAGCCGTGCACAGAAGGTCTCTTGTGAAGAAAGCTTTATAAGAGGGAGTTTTACAATCTTTTGACCAAACAATAGATGCGTAATTTTGTTTGCCCAAATTAGTATTTTTTTTGTATTAAACAAGAATTAACCTTGCAAATCTAACTTAAGATAAAAATTATTCTAAGGCAGTATATTTCCCTCAAATATTTTTGGTAGTAATGGTACAAAAATATACATAAATATGTCTTACATACTAGCCCAAATCATCCCGCCACTCCAATACTTTGAATAGGTATTGTCCATAGCCACTTTTTTTGTATTTTTCAGCAGCAGCTCTCAATTTGTCAGCAGAAATAAAACCTTGGCGGTAAGCTACTTCTTCAATACATCCAACCTTCAACCCTTGGCGTTCTTCGATTACCTCGATAAACTGTCCCGCCTGCATTAAAGAAGTATGGGTTCCTGTATCCAACCATGCCACCCCTCTTCCCAATGGCATCACCTTTAATTTTCCTTGTTCTAAATAACGTTTGTTCACATCGGTAATCTCATACTCTCCACGAGCACTAGGGGTCAATTTTTTGGCTATTTCTATAACAGAGTTGTCATAAAAATAAAGTCCTGGAATAGCATAATCAGACTTGGGCTGAACAGGTTTTTCTTCAATGGAGTAAGCCATATTGTTTTTATCAAACGCCACCACACCATAACGCTCTGGATCGGCTACGCGATAGGCAAATACAATTCCTCCATCTGGATTGGTACTTTCTTTGAGCAATTGATTGAGGTTGCTCCCATAAAAAATATTATCCCCTAAGATTAGACAAACACTATCGTCACCTATAAACTCCTCCCCCAACACAAAAGCCTGTGCTAAACCATTGGGAACTTCTTGAGCTTTGTACTGAATATTACAACCAATTTGCTCACCATTTCCCAATAATTTTTCAAAATTAGGCAAATCATAAGGGGTTGAAATGATTAAGACATCCTGAATCCCTGCCGACATCAGTGTAGATAAAGGATAATAAATCATAGGTTTGTCGTATACAGGCATTAGTTGTTTACTAACGGCTAATGTCAATGGGTGTAAACGTGTTCCCAGTCCTCCTGCTAAAATGATTCCTTTCATTGGTAATGGCAATTGATTAATGTTATAGTGAGCAATCCTAACTTCATAACAATCATTTTGGCACAGACTATGCCTTAATTAGAAAACTAATAACAACTTGTAATAAAAGCTAAGGATTAACCGTTTAAATAGTTGGTACAAACTTAAAAAAAAATTAGGTGCTGCTAGACAAAGTTGGTCTAATTATTCTTGTCTGATAAGCTGTAGAATAACTTGTTTTGAAGCTGTTGGAGCTATTTTTTCTTATAACTCTTAACAATTGCAAAACATTCCTTGGAGAAATCCGATAAATAAGACTTACTTTTGGAGCATTGTTGGAGAAATCTATCCGTGGGCAACCAAAATTACCCTTCTTATTACAAAGGGTATTTAAAATATACAAAAGTTATGGTTTTGAACTTACAACTGCCTAGGTTTCTCTTGTTTCTCAACATAAAAACATCACTAAAAACATGAGGAAATTATATACGATTTTCTTCTTGTCTATTCTATTTACAGGAATGGTACAAGCTCAAAAAACACTGCCTTGGAGAAAACGCCTAAAAATGGCACAAGATTATGAAAAGGCAGGCGATTATTACCAAGCTGCTGTTTATTACGAAGGGGTCTATGCCGAAAAAAACGACAAACCTGAGTATATATACAAAGCGGGTAATTGTTATTATTTGTTGCGCGATTATGCGAATTCGATTAAGGCATTAGAACCTGTCAAAGACAAAAATGACGAATTTGATAAGCCTGGCTACAAGTATGCCATTGCACTCAAGCAAGCAGGAAGCTCCGAAAAGGCCAAAACGGCTTTTAACGACTTCATTAAAAGTTATTCTACAGAAAAGGAAGATTATCAACTGCTAAAAGAAAGCTGCGAGAATGAGATCAAAGGCTGTGATTTTGCCTTGAATAAGGATCAACATAATAATCCTTCTGTCAAAGTAGAATTGCTTGATGCCAAGATTAATACGAATAAAACAGAATTCGCGCCTATTCCTTTTGGAACAAATGTGCTGTACTTTTCTTCCTCCTTCTCTGGAACAGCCAAGGTCTACCACAGCAAGAAAAATGGCGACAATTGGTCGCGCCCACAGGTACCCACTATTTTTGAAGGCAAAATGGAACGTCCACACTTTGGCAATGGAACATTCACAGAAGATAGTGAGCGTTTTTATTTCACACAATGCGATTTGCCCAATGGCAATCCTTCTTGTGCCTTATATGTAATGACCAAAATTTCTGATGAGGAATGGTCACAACCGCTGATGTTGCCCAACTATATCAATGAAGAAGGTTCCAATACCACACATCCTTGTGTTGTAACTATAGATGACAAAGAGATTCTTTACTTTGTTTCTAATCGCGAAGGTGGCCGTGGAGGGTTGGATATTTGGTTTACTACACGTACAGTGGGCAGTGCAGGCAATAACTTTACTTTGCCCAAGAACTTGGGGCGAAATATTAATACACCAGGTGATGAAATCACCCCCCATTATGACAAAGCAGAAGGGATGCTGTATTTCAGCTCTAACGGAAGAGTAAGTGCTGGAGGATTGGATGTTTTCAAATCTAAAGGCAACAAACTACAGTGGGAAGTTGCTCAAAACTTAGGTTTTCCTACCAACTCTACTGCTGATGATTTATACTATATAGTAAGTGAAGCACATCGTGGAGGTTACTTTGTTTCTAATCGTCTACTAGCTCCCAACAAAACAGCTACTACGGATGATGATATTTTCTATTTTGGAGAAGACAAAATTATTGTAACCATTAGCGGCGATATTACCGATGCAGCATATCCCGAAAATGGTAATTTAGAAGAAGTAAATGTTAAGCTGTTTAATGAGGATGAATTGGTAGAAGAACGCATTTCCTCTATAGGAGAATATCGTTTCAAGCTTGATCCTCAAAAGGTATATACAGTAGAAATCAGCAAAGAAGGGTATAATATTGCGAGTTTTGATATTAATACAGGGGATTTTGAGTATTCCGAAGATGTGGTTAAAAATATTGCATTAGAAGTCCCCCAACCAGATGAAGTACCTGTTGATTGGGAAGCTCTCAAATTTCAAATTGTGCCTCCAGAATACAACTCTAGAGATAATCCATACACCCTTCCTTTTGATCCTATTGATCCTATTACAGGGGAGGACTATACGGGTGAACTCTTGGAAATGTATGAAGAAATTAAGCGTGATGTAGCCGATCTTTCTGAGACAGGGCAATTGTATTACGATGGGCCTGATGGAGAATTATTGCCTTATATGGGTGATTTGGTAGAAAACACGCCTTCTGACCCAGACCCAGAACCCGACCCAATAGCCCCTATTTATCCGAATACAGATGTTGCCCCAGCGGGAACCGTTTATGTCATTCAAGTAGCGGCTGTACGTCGTTACAAAGGCTACAAATACGAAGGTCTAGAGGATGTAGGCAGGTTATTGTTTGAGAACATTGATGGTGGTATCAAACGTGTTATGGTTGTGCCTGAATCAACAACAGATGAAGGGTTAGATGGCTTTAAATCGAAAGGAGAAGCACTCAACACCTTATCTTTTGTAATGAACAATACACGTTTTGAAAATGCCTTTGTGATTAAAGTAGTTGATGGCGAACGGGTAGGAGAAGGCTTTAGAGGCTGGGACGAAGAGGAAGAAGAATTTGAGGAAGAAGAGTCTGTTAATGATGATTATGATGGTTTTTAAACCAAAAATATAACTGCCTCTGTCGAGGCATAAATACAAGCGGTTAAGTTGTTACACGAATTCTTCCAATAAGGGTTCAAAATAACAGCTTAACCTTTTTTTATCCTGTTATTTGTTCCTACTCCTGTATATCTCTTCAGGTTATACTATAAGTATTTCTGGTGCTCCATATTCTCTTTCGAGTGACTTTTGCTTGCCATTTATCAACAGTTTTCAGACAACTTTCTGAATAAACTGCTCAGTTTTCATTTTTATGGAGATTTTAAGTATTTTTTTGAAGTCAAATATTAGGTCTCGGCTTTCTTTGGATTAAGAATAGGGGTTGGATTTTTTTGCTATAACTGAATTGTTGTATCTTTGTATATCCCAAAAGCAATCATTCCCGCCACTATTAGACATTATCACGACTAAATTCGTAGCGAAAAAAGCATCTTTTTCCCTCACTCATCGTTAAAAATTGATTCCATAGCACTGCTATGAACTAAATTTTTGCCTTGATTGATGAAAAAACCTTACTTTTTGTCTCTG
>JBGCDW010000096.1:0-8258 GCA_045105775.1 Aureispira sp. | reverse complement strand
AAACTGGCCAAAAATGAATAAGATGGTGCCCAATTCCTTGCGTGGCTCTTTTCTTATTCGCGAAGGAACACTCAAAGAGGCTGATGCCAAATGGGAATTAAAAGTGCAAAAACGTCCCTTTGATATTTTGCTCAAAACCATCCCTTGGGGATACAATTTCCTGCGCTTCCCTTGGAATTCTTATTTCATTACCGTAGAATGGAAATTGTTGTAGAATAACTATAAGTAATGATAGGGCGCAATTCCCCCCACTACAATTGCGCCCTACTACTAAATTATTGCTTCACAAAAGTCTTTGTTAAATGCTTTTCGCCATCATTTAGGGTGAGTAGATACATACCTTTGGGTAAATTCGCTACCTCTATTTGTTGGTTTCGTACCCGTCCTGTCGCTAGTACTTGGCCTACTTGGTTGGTAATGATATAATCTAATGCTCTGGGGTTGTCTAGTGCTATATTCAATTGTCCTTGAACGGGGTTGGGATACAAGGTTACCTCCAAGGCTTCTTTTTCTTCCATTACTTCTTCTACCGTTTCTACATTGGCAGGTGCAAAACGCCCATCATTGACACAAAAATTAGTTGTTCTTTGGTAATTAAAGTTACCACCTGATACCAATAAGCTATTATCACTATCGTCATAAAGTTCATAACTTCCATTGCCATACGAACAGCACATACCATCGCCATAACTATCTTTGAAGACCAGTTTATAACACCCATTACTTAGCTTTTTGGTAACATTGATCGTGGAATTTGCAGATTGCACCCCATAATTGCCTCCAGTGTGCACGAGTACCCCATTGTCTGTTTTGATCTCCCAGCTTGTCTCTTCAGGATAATCATCAAAGTTAATGGTTAGGGTCACATCATTGGTAGCATACGTACCAAAACGGTCTTCGGCTACATCTCCACCCCAAATTTGAGTAGCAAAAACAGGGTTATCAATAAAAGGATTTCTATTGCCTTGAATGCCTTGTACAATATCATTGCGTCTCAATTCAAACGTAGATACAGGATCTTCTATATTCCACTGCAAGAACAATGTAATCATATTGGCATCGGTAGTAGTGAGTGTGCCTTGTCCTACATTCTTAGGCAAGCATTGATTGCCATAACGCAAATACATGTACATCATCATACGCGCTACATCTCCTTTAAATTCATCGCCGGGATACCAATGCCCATTAGAATTAATGTAAGAGACGACTCCAGCACCTGTACCAAATTTTCTATTGTTTCGGGTGCTATTTCTACTCCCATCACAAGCTCTCAGACTGTGTACATCAGCTCCAGGGCCAGAGGTTCCTAGATTGGGATTTGCCAACGATTTGGGATACACATGCTCTCTGTTCCATTGGCCTTGATAGCCTGTATTCTGGTTCTTGTCTCTGGTTCGATCTGTCCTGTAATTGCCATCATTATCATCGTAACCATAAATCAATAATACCTTAGAAGAACCTGGTGTGACTAAGTCTGCTTGTTTGAGTGCATTCCAAACCCCAGGGGTATAAGAAGGCGTAGTAGCTCCTGTACTAATTTTGGTGGCTAGAATAGTTTTTAGGGTAGTTCCTGTTTCTGTTAGTGTTATATTGTTATAATAAGCAGGTATTTGGGCAGTGGCTGCAATCGTAAACAATACGATAAAGGAAATTAATAAACGTCTCATTTTGTTGAATTGATTGATGTGTGTAAATGAGGCTAGGGGTTTAAAATAATTCCTTATGCTGTTCCATAAAACAAGAATAGGAAACTACCATTGAGAGCAGTTTCCTATTTTATTATTACTAGACGATTATGATTATTGTTTTACAAAAGTCTTCGTTACGCGTTCTTCACCATCATTTAAGATCAGCATGTACATGCCTTTGGGCAAATTGGCGACCTCTATTTGTTGGTTTTGTACACGGCCTGTAGCCAATACTTGACCTACTTGGTTGGTAATCATATAATCCAATGCTCTAGGATTGTCTAATTTTAGATTCAACTGTCCTTGAACTGGATTGGGGTATAATGCTACGTTTAATGCTTCTTTTTCTTCCGTTACAACCTCTTCTACAGTGGCAATAGATGGGGCAAAACGACCATTACCTACACAAAAAGATTTAGTTCTTTGGCTAGTAAAAGAGCTTCCTGAGGTAATTGTATTATTAGTAGCGTTATTAGTAAATACATAAGAACCATTGCCATAACTACAGCAAATACCATCACCATAACTATCTTTGAAGATGAAGGTATAACAACCATCATTTAGCGTTTTAGTAACATTGATAGTAGATCCAGGGCTTTGGCTACCATAATTGC
Organism: Aureispira sp.; assembly: GCA_045105775.1. GTDB lineage: Bacteria > Bacteroidota > Bacteroidia > Chitinophagales > Saprospiraceae > Aureispira. Next base: position 5,956 of record JBGCDW010000096.1, on the reverse strand, counting down.
CACCAGAGTGTACTACTTGGTTATTGTCATCTTGAATCTCCCAACTTGTCTCACCAGGGTAGTTGTCAAAGGTAATACGTAGAGTCACATCAGTAGTAGAACCACCACCAGTACCGCCGCCGCCGCCAGTGCCGCCACCATTGAAGCGATCTTCAGCTTGTGGGCCACCCCAAATTTGCGTAGCAAAAGCAGGATTATCAATAAAAGGGTTTCTATTACCTTGAATACCTTGAATAACATCGTTGCGTCTCAATTCAAAAGCAGAAACTGGATCTTGTACATTCCAATCTAAAAATAGATTCAACATATTATCCGTTCTAACACTTCCGATACCTACATTGGTAGGCAAACAACGGCTTTGATAACGAACATACATGTACATCATCATACGAGCTACATCACCTTTGAATTCATCGCCTGGGTACCATCCCGTGCTACCAACAGTTTTGGAAGTACCTGAACCAGCTGCGAATTTTCTGCTACTACGATTAGAGTTTCTCCAAACGTCAGAAGCTCTCATGTGGTGCAAATCAGCTCCTGGGCCAGAAGTTCCCAAATTTGGGTTACCCAATGACTTAGGATAAACGTGCTCTCTGTTCCAATCACCTTGAGACCCTCCATTATCATATCTATCTCTAGTACGATCTGTTTTATAGTTATTGTCATTATCATTATAACCATAAATCAATAATACATCCGAAGAGCTTGATGTCACGCGATCTGCTTGTCTCAAGCCAGTCCAAACACCAGAGTAAGAAGGCGTAGAACCTGTTCTAACTTTGTTGTATAACGCGCTTTTCAAAGTACTCCCTGTCGCACTGATATTGACATTATTGTAGTAAGAGGGAACTTGGGCAGTAGCTACAAATGCAAAGAGTAGGATAAAAGAAAGTAATAGAAGTTTCATTTTTGTTGAATTGATTAAATGAATTGATTTGTGTGTATGTGAATTTGAGTGCGAAGGTAAAATTAATGCCTAATTTTTCACCAACATTCTGATTTGTTAATAATTACTTAATCCAAAAAACATTTTGACTTTACGATAGAAATCGATACTTATTTTGGCTAGAATTGTTCAATTCCCTATTTCCATTTTCAGTCATTTTTTTGACATATTCTACTATTCTATGTTTAAACATTAATTTGATGGTTATTCAAAATAATTTTAAGATTATTTTAACTATAAAAGCTCTCTAATTAATTCCCTTATTACCAAACAAAAATACATTTACATAAAAAAACTTTGATTAATCTAAATTTATAAAATTATTTTTTGTCAATAATCTGCCTATTATTAACAGGATGGAACTTTTTTTAGAAACGGGAGTGTTTGAAAACAACGTCTTAGGAATCAGCCTCTTTATAGGCTTTTAGAAGAAGGTTTATTTTTTAATTCTTTTACACAGAGCAAATTTTTTATTTTCATTATTATGCAAAAATTCACCTTACTTTTCGCAGTACTAGATCGCTGGAAAGGCGCTTACTTAGGAGCAGGGATGCTCTTGGCATTTTCATCACTCGTTCGTATGTTAGAACCCAAAGTATTGCAATTGGTGGTCGATGGAGTATTGCAGTATGCGCCAAACCCTGCTCCTGTTCAAGAGTTGGATGTTTTGGCCGCGTTTTTTCAGCACTTTTTGCCAGAAGCTGCTCATAGCAGTGCAAGTTGGTTTCTATGGTCTGCAGGTCTACTTTTGCTGGTCATTGTAGCCATCAAGGCAATAACTTGGTTTGGGGCCAATGTCTGGGTAGCTAGTAGTACCGAAAAGGCCATCAAAAAGTTTAGAGATCGCTTGTTTCAACACATTCAATCCTTGGAATTATCACAGATGAGTCGTATTCCTACAGGAGAATTAATTCAGCGCTGTACAGGAGATATTGGTACGGTTCAGAAATTTGTGGGCACTCAAATAGCCGAATTGATTCGTCTCGGAGCTATTGCAGCAAGTGCTTTTGTGATGATGTATTTGGTGCATGTGCCTTATGCGTTTATCTCCATTGCATTTTTTCTGCCCATTTTGTGGACTTCTTATCTCTTTTTTGTGAGAGAGCAAAAGGTTTGGCAGGAGCACGAGGAAGAACAAGACCAATTAACTGCCATCATTCAAGAAAACTTATCAGGCATTCGGGTTGTGCAGGCATTTGCACAAGAAGAAAAAGAGATCGCGCGCTTTGGTCAACAGAACCAAGCCAAACGCAAGATTGGGGTTTACCATATGGATTTGCACATGAAGTTTTGGCCGCTTTCCGATGCACTGGTAACCTTACAAATTGCCTTGTCTATGTTTGCAGGTGCTTATTTTTGCTTGATAGGCAGTATTTCTATTGGCGAATATGCCAGCTTTTTTAGTTATGCGATTATGGTAACATGGCCCATGCGTAATTTGGGTAGAATTGTTTCTCAATTGGGAATGGCTGGGGTCGCTATGGAGCGTATTCAGCAGATTTTGGCCGCCAAAACAGAAGACTATTCTTCCTCGCCAAAGACGGCTTTGCCTCCTTTGAAAGGGAAAATTGAGTTTCAGCAAGTCTGGATGGCCTATCCCAATAAGGACAAGAGCAGCACTACCAACTGGGCTTTACAAGATTTGAGTTTTAAATTGGAAGCAGGGGAACAATTGGGTATTATGGGCGGAACAGGAGCTGGCAAGTCCACTATTTTGTTGTTGTTATTGCGTTTTTATGAGCCTGACAAGGGGCAAATTTTATTGGATGGTCACCCCTTGTCTAGTTATGATAAGACGTACTTGCGCCAACAAATGGGTACTGTTTTGCAACGTCCTTTTTTGTTTTCTACCAGTATCGAAGCCAATATTGCTTATGCACAATCGAGTAAAGATGGGAAGCACTACATCAGTGCTTCACCCAATAAAGACCGAACCATCTTGGAAGCCGTAGCTCAAGATGCTGCCGTAACAGATTTTATCCCAAAGCTCACCGATGGTTATGCTACAGTGGTTGGCGAAAAAGGCGTGGGTTTATCTGGCGGACAAAAACAACGCGTTGCTTTGGCGCGTACTTTATATAGCAATCCGTCCCTTTTGCTGCTTGATGATACTACATCGGCAGTAGATACTGCTACCGAAAAACGCTTGCAGCAAGCCATTGGTAAACGCACACAAGGCAAAACGACCTTGATTGTAGCGCATCGTTTGACCAGTGTGCAATATGCCGACAAAATTTTGGTATTGGACGCTGGCAAATGCCTCCAATGGGGCAGCCCTCAAACCTTGTTGCAAGAAGAGGGATTTTACAAACAAGTTTATGATTTACAAACGGCTGTAGATTAACCCTCTTAATTCTAACAATAAGTTATTCCTAATAGGGAGTCTATTTTATATAATAATCATGAGTAAACAAACGGATCAAGTTTTTGATCAGAAAAAAGCATTAGTGCCGTTTTTGAGGCGCTTATTCAAATATGCTTGGAATTATCCCCGTTGGGTGTATGGATTGGTCTTGTGGATTGTGGCGGTAGCTATTGTAGAGGCTTTGTTTCCCTTGTTACTAAAAGCAACCATAGACGAAGCCATCACGCCACAATTGGTAGGATTGAGTCAACTCAGTGGTGAAGAACGTCTAGCCGCCATCAACTGGCAACCTGTGTGGTATTATACGGGCTTGTTTATAGGGTTGGGAGTCATACAATTTTTAGGGGTTTATTTTTTCATTCGCTATGCAGGACGCATACAAGAGTATGTGATTTACGATTTGCGGCAAGCTATGTTTAAGCGTTTGCAACAATTGTCTTTTTCCTTCTATGATCGTTCGGCATCGGGTTGGTTGCTCACGCGACTCACTTCAGATACGGATCGAGTGGCAGAGGTGATTTCGTGGGGATTGATAGAAGCCTTTTGGGGGCTGTCTACTATTGCTTGTTGTTTGGGTGTTTTGTTGGTGTACAACTGGAAATTGGGCTTGATTGTAGCTTGTGCTATTCCTGTATTGCTGGTACTTTCTATTCATATCAGAAGGCTTGTATTGAACTATTCCAGAGCAGCCCGACGTATCAACAGCGACCTAACGGCCACTTTTTCTGAACACATCAATGGATTGATGGTCAATAAAAGCACGGCACAAGAAGCCAGAGTAAGTCAAGAGTTTGAGCAATTGACTACACGGATGCAAAAAGCTTCGTTTAGGGCCGCATACTATACTTCTTTGTATATTCCTTTGGTCATCCTTATTGGCTCTATTGCTACAGCAACCGTTATTTATTGGGGGGGGCATATGACCATTGGATTAGAGGCTGTTATTACAGTAGGAACCTTAATTGCAGCCCTTGATTATGCCACCAAAATTTTCATCCCAATTGTAGAAATTTCTATGTTTTATGCACGGGCGCAAGGGGCTTTGTCGGCAGGAGAGCGTATTTTTTCTTTGATTGATGAACCTATTGATATCGCAGATGCCCCTACCGCTACTGCTTTTGGGAAACTTCAAGGGCGTATTCAGTTTGACCAAGTAGGTTTTGCTTATTCCAATGGGCAAGAGGTGTTGCAAGATTTCAACTTAACCATTCCAGCAGGGCAGTCGGTTGCTTTGGTTGGAGCTACAGGAGAGGGCAAATCTACGATTGCCAATTTGGTAGCACGGTTCTATGAGCCAACCAAAGGGCGTGTATTGATAGATGACGAGGATTATCAACAAAAAACCTTGCATAGTCTGCGTAGTCAATTGGGCATGGTACTGCAAACGCCACACCTGTTTGAGGGCAGTATTAGAGAAAATTTGTGCTATGCTTATCCTGAAGCCAGTGCTGCTGCAGTCCAAGCTGCCTTGGAGTTGGCTGGGGCACAGCAATTCTTGGAACGCCTAGAGGAACCTGTAGGAGAAGAAGGAGGAAATTTATCCTTGGGCGAACAACAATTGCTCTCTTTTGCCAGAGCTATATTGCCCAATCCGCGTATTCTCATCATGGATGAAGCGACCTCATCGGTGGATACACTCACCGAATTGCGCTTGCAAAAAGGAGTACAAAAGATGCTAGAAGAGCGCACGGCTATTATTATTGCACATAGATTGAGCACCATCAAAAATTGCGATCGTATTTTGGTGATTCACCAAGGGGCTATTGTGGAAGATGGGAGCCATGAGGCATTGTTGCAATTGCAAGGGCGTTATTATCATTTGTACACCCAACAAATTACGGCCGAGCGGCCTAAGATGGCCTAACAATATACAAGAAGCTTATCGATTCTGATAAGCTTCTTGCAAATCCTCTATTTCCATTTCATAATCATACTGTAAGTCTTCGTGAAGCTTGGAAATGGCTTTGCGCGTCACCTTGAGCTGTTGGTAATAGATGTTTTTGAGAACAGTGCTGCGCTTGATGGAGGGCTGCATCTCTATGAGTTGTTGGCAGAAGAACAGGCGTAATTGCACCTCCGTATCCTTTTTTTTGGAGTAGCGGATGTATTTGATGACAAGGCGCAGAATTTTGCGAACGCTTTTTTTGATTTGATAAAAACTGGCTCGGTTGATGTCCTCAAATTGAGCGGTAACTTGGCGTTTGATACTTTCAATGTAGCCTGTTTCGTGGTTGGCTTCATACAGGAGGTAGGTCAAGTACTCTTTGTTTTCTTTTTTGTACTTGGCCATTTTTAGGCACAATTCTAATAATTCCTGAGGGCTTTGTTCCTTGAGGGTTGCTCTTATTTCTCTAATACCAGCTATTTCCATCTTATACTTCTAATTCTCCATAAGGGTAAAATTTGCCCCAGAGTGCCATTTTTCTTTCTCTAGATAATTGTTCAAACAAGGCAATTTTTTCATTGGCGATTGGATCCTCTGTTCCGTGCGGCACATCTTCATGGGTTTCTATATGATCAATACCCAAAACCTGTAAGTTGTTCCTGCGGAAAATGGCAACAGCTTTGGCCTCAAATTCGTCCGCAGTGTTTGCCCAAATAGCAATATAAACTTGTGCTCCTGCTCCATTGGCTACAGCATATCG